>NZ_JBWPXC010000004.1:0-235882 GCF_056590915.1 Limosilactobacillus sp. C0001E2
GACCGCGGAACAATTCCGCAATCAAGCCGCCTAAAATTTTATCTATTTAACCTGTATACTTGACGGGACCTAGTGCCTTCATCGTCCGGCTTTTTAACTTGACTGGAAGTTTTTCCCCAGTCTTGTTTTCCTTTGCCAGTCAGAAAATTAAATATTGGGAGTAGTTATCAAGCAATTTGTTAATCGTTTTTACGTTTCTTCAGACCAGCAAGGCTAAGCATGGTTGTCAATCCAGCAAGTCCTAATCCAGCAACTGCTGCGGATTGGTCATTACCAGTTTGTGGTAATGCATGCTTGTTATTATTAGCGTTGTTGTTAGCAATGCCATTTCCGTTGCCGTTGTTGTGGTCACCATTATCACCTGGAGTTGGTGTTGGTGTTAGCGTGGTGTTGCCGCCATTATCATGGTTACCATTATCGGTCTTGGTGTAGGTAATGTTTACTTCAGTGTCGCCAGTAGTAGCTTCAACTGTTTGAGTATCAACCTTAGCTTGGCTAGGAGTGTAGCCATCAAAGGTTGGCGCATCAAATTCAGGCCAAGCACTATTAGCGTCGACGTCGATTACAAAGTGACCATCGACAACCTTACCTAATTGCCAGTCACCGTACTTAGTATTTTTACCTTGACCATAAGCATTAGGATTCGTTGAAACCGTCTTTTCACGACCGAACCAAACCGTTTGCTTAGTAGTGTTAATTGCACCAGTGGTTGGATCAGTTACATTGATCGTCCGAGTTGGGTGAGTGAACATGTCGCTATTTTCACCTGGGTTGGTTGGGTCAATGTTGTGGTCATCAGGGTTGGTCTTGGTGTAAGCAACTGTGACATTGGCATTAGGAGTGTCAGCTGTGATGTTGTTATTAGCCGCAACCTTAGTAGCACCCTTGCCGTCAACAGTTGAAGTGTAGCCATCTACTTGTTCAACATCGTATTCCTCCCAAGCACCAGTGGTTGCCTTAGCACCATTGGACTTCCAAGTGTTACCGTCCTTAGTAGCAACTGTCCATGGGGTCCAAGTAACATTCTTGCTGTCAGGACTAATCGTTTCGGCAACTTGACCTTCACCGCCACGTACAAAGTGAACGTCTTGGGTGATTGTTTGAGTTTTACCATCAGTCTTGTAAATGGTAATCGTCCGAACGACATCCTTGTTCATGTCATTGTTAGTTGGATCGTATTTAACCTGGGTTGAACTCTGCTTAACAATAACAGGAATCGTGAAATTATTTTCACTTGCTTTGAATGAGCCTGGGTAAGTTACAATTTCGTAGTTCTTAGGAAGATTTTGATCAGCTAAGTCATGAAGCAATGCGGCAGTTAACGTGTCACCTTTATGGGTCTTAATTTGTGAACCATCAGCAACTGTCTTACCATCAGCAGTTTGGTAAACAATCTTGCCAGTTAATGCAAAGGTTTCACCCGACTTCAAAGTCAATGGAACTTCAATCGTTGCTGGAGTAGCAGTTACATTAGTCAAACCTGCTGGATACTTGTAGCCAGTTTGAATGGTGTAATCAGATGGAACGTTAGTATCAATTGCATTCTTTAGCGTTCCTGCTGAAACATCTGACCCCTTCTTGATATTATCAATGCTTGTAGTGGCTACTTCCTTACCGTTGTAAGTGTAAACAATCTTTTGACTAAATTCGGTCTTATCTTGATCAGTCTTACCAGAGTCAGAATCCTTAACAACATTAATATTAGCCTTGACATCAAGGTAAGTACCATCGTTAAAGCTGATTCTTACAGTACCGCCAACACCATTTGCAATATTCTTAGTCGAAGGTTGGCCATTTGGTGTCCAAATCATCGTAAACGTCTTTGCGCTATCAGTACCTGGTGTATAGGCTAAAACTTGCGGTGCATTTGGATTGATGTTTTGACCATTCCAACCATTCTTCCCAAGATCAGTTACGTTAATTAAGTCACGATATTGATCTTGCGTTAAGTTCGAAATGTCTTGACCCTGCTTGAAGGTTAAGGTCTTGCCAGTAGTTGCACCGTAGAAGTTAAAGTAGACGTTTGACCAGCTACTGCTATTACCGAGACCAATGTATTGACGTAAGTCACCTAGCTTATAATTCATGCGCCAGTGTGAGTTTCCTGGTAAGCTTTCTCCATCAGTAGTTTGTTCTGGTGAATCGGGTGCTTGTGCTTGATCGTATAAGATCGAACCAGTGTCATCAGTAGTTACCTTCCAGTTAGTGTTTGGCGTTAAGACACCATTACCCGCTGGAACCCAACTAATTTGGATAGAACTTGCATCGAAGCTCTTACCATTGTCACCAACGTACTTGCCACCCTGAAGAGTGTAGGTTACCTTGTGGCCATAATTATTACCACCTAGCCAATCATATTGGTATTCGATAGTAGTGTAGCGAGCTTCTTCCACTGGAATTTCATAACCATCGGTAGTCCGGTGAACTGAAACAGTTGGTGTGGTAAAGCTAATTGATGATTGGTTCCCATACCAGGTATTATGCTCATGATCCATTCCAGTAACAGTAACTGGTGCTGTAATGGTTTGAGCTGATTCACCAGGAACTGTAACTGTTACTGGGACTTCATAGTGACCCGGAGTAACATCAGTGCCTGGCTTCAAGGTGATTGTACCAGTTGAAGGATCTACAGTTGCCCAAGTTGGAACATTGTCACCGGCACCCTTAGTAAAGGTCGTCCCTTCTGGAGTCTTGGTGTCAGAAACAACTGGATCAGTTGCAGTTTTACCTGGTTCAACAGAAACTGGCTTATAACTTGGGGCGTATTCACCTTCAGGAACAACTTCAATTGAACCGTCCTTAGTTGGAACATCTAAGTAAGTGAGGTTGCCTTGTGCATCCTTATCAGTAAATGTCAGTCTAATAGTTGCACTCGTATCTCCAGCCTTAGGAGCAGTTGCCCAAGTTGCAGTGTACTTAATGCCAGCCTTGTCTAAGTTAGTCGTATCAACCAATTCTTTAGCTTGAGCTGGAGTTAATTCTTTACCTTCAGCTACGCTAACTGGAGTAGTGACGTCCTTGGCAGTTGCCCCTGGAGCATCAATCGTCATTTCATTGCTATCAACAGTTGTACCGTCAACAGTTACTGAAACAGTACCAGTTAAGTTTTCACTTGCAGTTGGAGTATTGACCACCGTAGTAGGAGCTGTGCCCTTCCAAGCAATCTTAGCGGTTGACTTACTAATTGAATCAACCTTGCTTGAAACAGTACCATCTGAATTAATAGTGTAATGGTTAATTGCTGAAACTGCATTATTAGCCATCTTAGCTGGGTCCATGCTGTTAACTGAGGTCTCATGAGCCTTTACTGCTGCGGGATCAGTTACAACTTCATAAGCACCAGTTGCTTTCTTTGGGCCATTCGGATCTGAAGGATCTACTGGTTCAGTAGTGATTGTACCGGTATGAGTAGCATCCCCAATGTAAACTGGAACGTTAACCGTGTCAGTTGACTTATCTGGGTAAGTTACAGTAACTGGAACAGTAGTTAAACCAGTCTTACTGTTATCCTTAGTTGGCGAAATCGTTAACTTACCTGTAGATGGATCAACAGTGGCAAATGGAACTTGACTTGGATCAGCAATTGAGTACTTGGTACCTTCTGGAGCCTTACTATCTGGGTTGATCGTAATGGTACCATCCTGCTTAGTAGTGTAAGTAGGATCCTCAGTCTTAGATTCACCTTGCTTGACGTTCATTGGATCGTAAGCAGGTTGGTAAGTATCAGCATCAGTTGCCTGCGTTGCTTGCGTAATCTTTAATGGAATGTTTACAAAATCAACGCTGCCATCTTCATAGGTTACCTTAGCCCAAGCTGACTCATCAGTAGTCTTCAAGTTCCCAGTTGGGTTAGTTGGAGCAGGTTCATCTCCCATTAAGTTAGCCCATTCAGTTGCATCGGTAGAAGGATCATACCAAGTTACAGTTGTCTTAAGATCAGGAACGACCTTGCTAGTTGAACCGTCACTTTCGATGTAATCTTTAATACCATCAGCAGCATTCAAGTCAGCTAATGTTTGATTGGTTTTACCATTAATAGTTTGGGTTTCAGGTTGATACTTGTCACTATCCTTAACAGTAACGTCAGGAGTATTAAGTAACTTAGTACCCATTGCTAGCCGTTGAGGAGTCCAGTAGTTAAAGTTATTCAAGAATTGAACTAAGTATGGTTCTTAATAGTTAGAACCATCAGGAGCTGTCCCTTGAACAATAATTCCCTGATCAGAATCTTTATTTACCTTTTGGCCACCATTATATTGGTATGAGTTCAAGCCTGATTGTGAAGGTGCCATTGATACGGTACCATTTGAGTGCAAGAACTTAAGTTGACCCTTTTTGTTTTCTGGAGCAGTTTGTTCAGCAGCTGCAAAGCCTGAACTTGCATTTGTTCCCCAGTTGTTCATTGAACTAACATTATTAACAATCCAGGTAAAGCTTGGTGAATTGGTCATGTTAGCTTCGTCCCATTGAGCAATTGGTGATTGAACAATTGCAACCCCATTAGGTTGACCTTCAAGATAAATTAAGTCTCCACCATTCTTTGGTAAAGCGTTCAATCTTTGCAAGTTTACGTAACCAGGGTTGGTAAAGTTAACAAATGATTTAACACTCGAACCACAAACAGCAATCATTCCTAAACCGGTCTGACTAGCTGAATCTTGTAAGTCTAAGGTTGCTCCTTGGTTAACGTTAACGGTAAAGTCACCCTTTAATAGTCCAGCAGAACCAGAACCCATTGAAATAATTGGACTCACTGTTTCACCGGTAGCAGTCCGAACAATCTTGATAATACCATTATCATTAATTGTATTAGCATCTTGGTTAGTTAAGTTAGCTGGGTAACCAACACCGATAGAAAGGACACCGTACTGACCACTATTAAAGTTGGCAATCGATTTATCAGTATTTTGAAGTTGCTGGGTTTGAACTTCCAGATCACCGGTCTTGCCAACGTTTAGGTTACCAGCAAGCACGGCGATGGAGTGACCAGTACCCATATTCATATTAACCGTACCATCAATATTTACAGTACCAGTTGTGGCGTTAGCAGTAACAATCCCCTTAACATCCTTACCACCATTAACATTTAAGGTAGCCCCTTGCTTAACGTCTAAGGAATAAGAATCGGCTGCATCTGGTTGGGAAGTCCGAATTGCCGCGCCACCATATTGCAAGTTGTATGATGATGTTCTGATCATGTTAACGGTCGTCGTCCCATTTTCAACGATGACATTTCCGGCTGTAATAGCATCTCCGGCATCACCAGGGGTAGTGCCACCGGTATATCCGTTACTGGTTAAATTATTGTTACCTTTGAGAACTAAGGTGTAAGCTTCACCGCTAATATCAGCTGCTCCCATCCAGTTGGTCATAAAGCCGCTAATAATTGGTCGATCAGTTACATCCGCATTTACATTATTGAAAGTAACCTTAATATTCTTTTGGTTTTCTTTAGTTACAGCAGCATTATCGCCAGCACCAGCCCAAGCAGCCCCAAAGTAAATCGGGCTGTATTGGTGACCATCAAAAGTAGCGGCCTTGATATTAAGGTTATCAAAGGTGATGTCCCAATTTGGATTTTCCTTAGTTTGGTTATTGTTGGTGAACTTGAGTGAATACTTACCAAAATCTAATGAATGACTATTACCTTCGATGACAACTTTCCGAGCAATTCCCTTATGATTAAGGTTAAGGTAACCCTTATCGGCAACAGGCTTTGGTGTTGAAATACCGTCAACCTTTCCTGTAACGGTGATGTCACCAGTTAAATTAATTTGTTTAACATTTGCATCATTCAACGCATTCACAAAACCTGACCAGCTAGAAACATCCTGTGAGTTTTGTATAGTTGCGGTCTTATTTGCATCAACTTGTGATGGTGTTACCGGATTAGTTGCTGGTTGTGGGGTAACTTGCTGATTATTAGCATCTTTCTTTGGGGTAGCAGAATCAGTTGTTTCTTGACCCTTATTTGCGTTCTGTTGATCATTGTTAGTCGTTAGTTGACCTACAGGTTGCTCTTGGTCTGTATCAGAAATGGCACTGTTTTTATCACTGGGTACAGTAGTTTGTTGTGCTACTGAAGTGGTTGCGGTACTAGTAGTAGAATCAGCAGATGCACTTAATCCCATAAAAGTGAATCCGATTAAAACAGAAGCAACTCCAACAGTTAACTTCTTAATTGCGAAACGTTGTTTCTTCGGTTCTTGTTTACGAAGATATTCATTTCGATTATTACTTGATAACATTTTATGACCTCCATTTAGTAATTTACTTTACAGTCATTATGGTATTGTTTAATAGTTCAAGTTTCAAACATAAAAATTTCATAATTCTTTTAATTCCCTATTGGCTAGGGCCTTCCGGGCCACAAAGGAAATTATTAATATGTGATTTTTTATATCAATAATTCTTTGATAAGTAACCGTATCCCTTTGACAACAACCATTGTAGCCGTTTTCTTCCGCTTTTATCGAATAATAACAAATGACCCATTTGCAGCGTTCTATTTATCAATGATTCGATAAAAAATCACCATTTTTTCGATTTCTGGACAAATCGTTGCAAAATATTAATTACAAAATCAATCACTTATTTCCGGTTAATGTTACTTTCTCAAAAATCACCCACTAAATTAAACCGTCTAGATTTATAAATCATTCTTAATTATTCTTCACCCACTGATTGTTTTATTTATCAACATAAAAACGGGAATGTCCAGCAATTGGACATTCCCGTTTTAAAATAAATTCCTTAGTTAATCGAATGGTGTAATTGCAAAACTAAACTCATAGTCAGTATCAGCTGGCAAGGTAGCATCCTTTTCGACGTCAGCTCCCCAACTATCAATCCCGCCGACACCACGGACGGCTCCAGCAACCACCAGGACCGTCCGACGAGGAACTGGTAATTCTTCAATGTGAGTTGCGGATTCTAATTCTTCTGCCGTATATGGCAATAAACTGAAATTAAATGGCTGGTTAGTTTGTACAAAATTAAGCGTAAATGGTTGTGGGTGTAGATCAGTATTGTTTTGCGTTGTTTCACGTGTAACTTTTAATGCACTCGTCCGCATGTGCATCCCCATTTCCTGTGGAACCAGGTATGGAGTTAATGGTAAGCCATCGATGTGATACGTCCCCTCTTGACCACCAGCCAGCCGATCTGGATAGGTCTCACCCGATAGCCCGCTGTAGGTAAAGCCAGTCGCCATCGTTGGCATGATCATCCGCACACCGAAAGTTGGGAGTTCAGGAAGTTCCTTTTCCCCGTAATAATGGGCATTAACTTGAATTCGTCCACTACTTGAAACAACGTAAGTCACAGTTGTTTGGGCAACTGGTGTTGTAGCGGTTGAATAGGTAAATTTGACCATTACCTTTTCTGCTGTTTCATTCCCTGTAAAACGATTATTTAATGGTGCAATTGGCAATTCAGTGAAGTAATGATCGTCTACCGTCAGTTCAATTGCCGTGCACTTAGGAAACATATCTGCACCGAGCCATTGCGCACTATGGTATGAAAAGCCATTACCAAGATCATTACTAGTACTTGCCCGCCAGTAAGTTGGGTAAATTGGCCGATACAGCCATTCGCGATTGTTAATCTTCAATGATTCCAGGCTTCCCCGTTCATAACTAAAGAGGTATTCAAACCCATTCCCGTGTAAACCGAGTACCCCATCACCATAAACTACGTGCATTTTATTTGAGTTGGCCATAGTAGTATTTCACCTCCTGCATTGCGGGTTTAGGAACCCGATTTGCAAACATTAAACCATCTCCGGAAAAGTCGGCATCTGTATGCCGATCATCAAAATCACCGCCATACCGCATTACTAACTGTCCCGTTACCGGATCCGTAACTTGGATGGCTTGGTCGATGAAGTCCCAAATGAAGCCACCGCAGTAAACTGGATATTTCTTGATCAAATCAACATAAGCCTGCATTCCACCAACCGAATTGCCCATGGAGTGCATATATTCACATTCCATAAACGGCTTATCAGGGTTATTTTTCAAATATTCTTCCACATCTTTTGGTGGCAAGTACATCCGACTTTCAAAATCAGAAATTCGATCCCGGTATTCAGGATTTTGGCAAGCACCTTCATAATGAACCAGTCGGGTATCATCATGTTGCTTATAAAATTGCTCCATCGCCGCAATATTGTCTCCAGCGTATGATTCATTTCCCAGTGACCAGAAAAGAATACTTGGATGATTTTTAAAAGTTTCATAGTTTGTCCGTGCCCGGTCTAAGACAACATCGCGCCACTCTGGAACTGATCCTGGAACATTGTATGAAGGTTCTACCGCACCCATCTTTTGCCAAGTCCCATGCGATTCCAGATTGTTTTCTGCCATCATATAAATGCCATTTTGATCACAAAGGTAGTACCACGGAATTTGATCAGAATAGTGACAAGTTCGCACCGCATTAATATTATTTTCTCGGAACGTTGCGATGTCTTGTTTCATATCTGCTAACGTAATGCAGCGGCCCGTTCGACAATTCCATTCATGACGGTTAACGCCATTAATAATCAGACGGTGACCATTCAGCTTGAGCACATGGTCTGGATCAATTTCGACGCGGCGGAACCCAAACTGATACGGAATGACTTCTAATAACTGGCCAGCTTGATCATACACCGCAATTTCCAGACGATAAAGATACGGATCCTGATTATCCCATAAATGAACCTCTGAAATGGTCCCCGATTCAATCGTTAAGGTTTCTGCCACACTTTGATCAGTACGTAAGATTGTCCGTCCGGACTGATCTTGGGCGGTAATTGATACCGTCCCCGCCATGGATCCCGTCATTTTGAGATTTACCAATAACTGTCCGGACGTGTAATCATCATTTACGGTTGGCTTAATCAGCAAATCCTCAACATGAGTATCGGGAATAGCCTGCAAGGTTACATTGCGAAAAATCCCTGAAAAGCGGAACATATCCTGATCTTCCAGGTAGGACGCCGTACTGTGTTTAAAGACGGCCACCGCTAGCACATTGTTTTCTTCCCGTAAAAATGGTGTTAAATCAAATTCACTAGGGGTAAAGCTATCCTCGGCATAACCAACAAATTCACCGTTTAGCCATACATACATGGCTCGTTCAACACCAGCAAATTGTACCCGAACGTGATGGCCCCGTAATCCTGGTTGTAAATCGAAGTGAGTGCGGTAGCAACCTACCGAATTATCATCAGCTGTCGAAAATTGCCCGGAAACAATCCCCTGATCATTCGTAAATGATGGGCGCCGGAAATGGTGCCCTTCCCAAGAATAGAGAGTATTAATGTATTGGTTTTGAGCATAACCAACCAACTCGATCATGCTAGGAACCTGAATCCAATCCCAATCATGGTCATCAAAGTCTGGCTGCATAAAATCTTGCGGTTGATCCTGTGGCGTCTGAGCAAAGGCAAACCGCCACTGACCATTTAATGATTGGTAAAAACCACTTTTTTGATTGGCTAACTGTCGATAATCTTGGTACCAATCGTGGTCACTATGGGCCGCCATTTGGTTGACCCGAAAGACCCGCGGATCATCTAACCATTCTAACTGTGCATGCATCTGAATCCCTCCTCGTAATGTTATCGCTTACATTAATTTGTTAAATAAAGGGCTGGGGAAATCCTCAGCCTATTTTTTTGTTGATGCCCGTTTGACTAACTTAGTGCCCACTACAACTCTCGTGGTGGTAAAGCTTTCGCTCCCCCGCCGCATTTTGACTTGTTGGACAGCCATCTCCGCCATTTCATCAATTGAAACCCGAATGGCGGTTAATGGTGGATACGTATAGTGGGTTAACGTCGTGTCGCCGAAGCTCATTATCGCCACTTCTTCCGGTACCGATACTTTAGCTTCATGTAAGTACCGCAATGCCCCAACTGCCATTGCATCATTCGCCACAAAAACCGCATCTGGTCGTGGTGAACCTGCTAATAGTTGCTTCATCAAATCATAGCCACTTTGTTCAGAGTAATCGCCCGTCACAAACAACTTGTTATTGTATTGGTCATGCTGACGCAACGCACTTTCAAACACTTGCTGCCGATCATCAAAGACAATTTCGCCGTCCCGGGTCTTTTCCTGTCCCGCAATCATCGCAATCTGATCGTATCGAGCGGTTAAGAATTCAGCTGCCTGCCGGACGCCGCCATGAAAATCCGGAATTACTGAGTCATAACCGTGGGCCAGTTCATCATGGTCGAGAACAACTACATTATGCGTAATCGTCCGTAACTGTTGAAGCTGGCGTTGACTAAACTTACCAATGGCAATAATTCCGGCCAAAGATGCGGGAATTTGGTCCAAGTGGTCAGCAAACACGGTCACGGTTTTGAGCCCCGCTTCCTGAGCAGCACGTTCTACATTAATCCGGGTACTAAGATAGTATAAATCCCGCAATTCCGTTTCCTGTGGGTACCACTCAACAATGCCAATCTCGGTCGACTGTTGGTTGGCGGGCTGGTGACGTTTTTTAGTGTACGAGAGCTTTTCCGCAATCGTTAAAATCTTGCGCCTGGTGGTTTCGCTGACCGATAGTTTAGGATCATGGTTGAGAACCCGTGAAACCGTCGCTAAAGAAACCCCCGCTTGATCTGCAATATCCTTTAATGTTACTGCCACAAAAAGCCTCCTGATCCGTTATAGTTGATCAATAAATCGTTGCCAGCCTGCGCGACCCGCGTCATCATTCTTAAAGACTCCAGCATCCGCTAGCACGTCAGAAAATACTTGAGCCACTTCTTCCTGAAGTACCTCATCAACATTAGCAGCGGTAATTTCCCGCCGTGCCTGAACAGCTTTCGCCCATGATAGGTGGCTAGCTGCAATTTGGTTATCCTGACCAAGCCAGAATTTTTTGACTTCTGCTAATTCATCCTTCAGCCGGGCTGGTAAAATAGCCCGTCCCATCACTTCGATCAGGCCAATATTTTCCTTCTTAATGTGCCACAACTCTTCATGTGGATGGAAAATTCCGAGTGGGTATTGATCACTAGTATTATTATCCCGTAAAACCAAATCTAACACAAACTGATCACCGTCACGGTGCATGATTGGCGTCACAGTATGGTGGCGAGTAGTACCATCATATGCCTTAATCTGTAGCTGTTCATCACTATAATGATCCCAACTATTAATGATGTGGGTCCCTAAGTTAATTAACGCTAATTCATTGCTACTAATTAAGCGCAAATCACTCATCGGCCAGTCAACTATTCCCGCCGTCACATCTGGATAGTCGGCAAAGGAAATTGATTGCCGAAGCTTAGCCTTCATCATTGGAAAGACGTGTTTACCGCCTTGATAATGTTCGTGGGCCAGCATCGAACCACCAACGATTGGCAAATCTGCGTTGCTACCAACGAAATAATGAGGCAACTGTTTTTCAATTTCTACTAAATTAATCAGCGTTTGCTGGTTAATCTTCATCGGTTCGTGTTTGGCATCCAAAAAGATACAATGCTCATTAAAGTACGCATATGGTGAGTATTGGAAGCCCCACCGCTTACCGCCAATCATCATCCGAATAATCCGGTGATTACTCCGAGCAGCATGGTCCAGGCGGCCTAAGTAGCCTTCATTTTCCATACATAATGCACACTGCGGATATTTCTTACCCTTTGCATGGGCAGCCGCCGCAATTGCCTTTGGATCCTTTTCCGGCTTAGATAAATTGATGGTGATTTCTAGTTGATTGCCATCTTGCACCCGCTTAGTAAATTCAATATTGCGCTTAATTGCGGAAGCTTTGACGTAATTATTGGTGGTACACAGTTGGTAAAACCAATTCGTCGCTGTCTGTGGTGATTCCACATACTTGTTCCAAAACGTTGCGTTCACCACTGCTGGCGTCGGCGTCAGCAAATCATATAACTGATCACTCAAAATTTCACGTGCGGTTGGTCCATTGTCAATTTTCTTGCGTTGAACAGCTAGATTAACTAATTGATCTACCACTGGCCGTTGATCATCATCCACGTCCGCGTCACCAACTAATGCTCGCACCTTATTCATTACATAAGTCTGGTCCAACGGTGCAAACCGGCCACTGGCAACGGCTTGTTTAGCAAACTTTTCAAATAACATTCTAATTCGCGCTCCTTAGTTTAATTGCCGTGGTCCATCAACAATTTCAACGTCAAAGAAACTAGCATCATAACCAACTTTATTGCGGTATTCTTCGCCAACCTGCTGTTTCAAGTTTTCAACTTGGTCCTTCTTGACTAGCGCAATGGCGCTTCCTGCAAAGCCACCACCGATCATCCGGGCACCGGCTACTCCCGGAAGTTGCCAAGCAGTGTTTACTAGTGTATCAAGCTCAAAACTGGATACTTCATAGTCGTACGCTAATGAAACGTGGGAGGCATTAATCAGCCGCCCAAGACGTTCCATGTCATTCACCTGCATCGCCTTAGTAGCCTCACGTGTCCGTTCATTTTCCGTGACAACATGCCGTACCCGCCGAATCAAAACCGCATCATTAATTAAGTAGTCATATGCTTCAAAGGTCTTGAAGTCGAGATCACTAAGGGAGGTAATCCCCAACTTTTGTTGCAAAAGATGCAATGCTTCCTGGCTTTGCTTGACTCGCTCATTGTAAGCCGAGTTTGCTAATGAGTGCTTTTTATTGGTGCTCATAATTACCAATGTGTAGTTTGGATCATCCATTGACTTATACTGATAGCTCAACGTGGCGCTGTTCAGTAAAACGGCTTGATCCTTCTTACCCATCCGAACAGCAAACTGATCCATGATTCCGGAACGTAAACCTAAAAAGTCATTTTCTGTCCGCTGCCCCAGCTTTGCGAGCTCAATATTGCTGACTGGCAGATTGAATTCATCCTTTAAGACTTCCCCCATCAGCATCTCGATCGACGCCGATGATGATAGTCCCGAACCATATGGCAGATTACCATAGATATAGAGGCTAAATCCTTTATCGATGAGGTAGCCTTCATGCCGTAAATAAGCGAGCATTCCCTTTGGATAATTGGCCCATTGTTCCGAATCCTTCACAATTGGATAACGGTCCGTCACGGGGAATGAAACAATCTCACCCTTAATATTTTCGGAATACAGTTCTACTTTATCGTCATCACGTGGTGCAAAGACCCCGTAAGTCCCCAAACTAATTGCACAAGGCATTGACAAACCATCATTGTAATCGGTGTGTTCACCAATCAAGTTAATTCGTCCCGGAGAGAAGAAAATATCCTTTCCTGGGCGGTGAAATACTTTTTGGAATCCATCCAGTAACGCTTGCTTTTCCATGAGCAGCCTCCGTTTTTCGTTTAGTAAAGTTCGTTAGTAAAATTTTACTAAACTCATGGTAAACCTTTTTGAAAAATTGGTCAACGTCATTTATTGTTTCACGTGAAACACAATCCATGGGTGCGCTACAATAGGTTAAAAAAGTAAGGAGTTTAAACAATGGAGCTTTCCGCAAACAAAATTATGGAACAAACCCACCTCACCGGGCGGTGGTTTCTCCACGATCAGTCATTAATGTCACCGCTATTAGGGGCCACATTAAATTTCACGATTCGTCATAGTGCCACTTTGACCATCAAAACAGTAAATCATGCTAACCCCCTTTCTCCTAGTCAGTTCTTTACCTGCCGCATTGATGATGGTGTTTGGCAGCGCTGGCCTGCTTCAGATGGAAGTATGACGTTATCCCTTTCGCCAGCTTGCCACCAAATTTGTATTATGACAGGTGGCAACTGTGACCTTGATGATGTTTGGAACAAAAATGAAGTCTTCACGATCACTAGAATGGAAGTTGATGATTCGGCCATTATTCAGCCCCTTGCTAAGTCCACCCGCGTCCTCGTTCTTGGTGATTCCATAACGGCAGGGTGTTGGGTTGCTGGCAAACATGCTAGTGTCGACTATCGTCCGGAAAGTAACTATTTGGCGGTTGCCCGAGACTGCCTTCCTCAAATTGAAATTCACCGGGTGGCTTATTCGGCCGCTGGGGTGTTACGCCCGGGAACTGGAAATGTTCCACCAGCACACGGGTGGCTCAACCAATTAAATGCTCAAACCAAAGCACCGGTGAAACATTTTAATTTAGTAATTATTGCTTTAGGGGTTAACGACTGGCGCTTCTCCACCAATGAATTTCGTCTGGCATACCGCAAGTACGTCAAAGCAGTTCAAAAACGTTATCAATGTTCAGTTGCATTAATGGTGCCCTTCTTACAAAGTTTTGCCCAGGAGATCACAACGATTGGTAAAGAAATGAATAT
Organism: Limosilactobacillus sp. C0001E2; assembly: GCF_056590915.1. Taxonomy (NCBI): domain Bacteria; kingdom Bacillati; phylum Bacillota; class Bacilli; order Lactobacillales; family Lactobacillaceae; genus Limosilactobacillus; species Limosilactobacillus sp. C0001E2. The sequence continues at coordinate 14,276 of NZ_JBWPXC010000004.1, forward strand.
TCCAGTAATACCAACTGTTGACTGGTGTTTAGAAACAGTTGATGGTTTGCACCCTAGCCAACGCGGATCGCTAACGGCTGGACAACATTTTGCACAGGCCCTTTCGCAACTGGTACAATAAGGGAAACAGAAAGGAAGTGATCGATTGGCTCACGAACGAATTATCCCATTATTGAACACCCATAATTTTCGTGACCTCGGTGGTTACCCGACCGTTAATGGTCAAATCGTCAAATGGGGGGGAAGATTTTTCGCTCTGATAAACTTAGTCAACTTTCTGACCAAGATCAGCAGCAACTCACTACACTAGCCATCCAAACAGACATCGACCTGCGCTCCAAGGAAGAAATCACCGCTGCTCCAGATCAACTTCCTGACCACATTGAATACTTATCGAATCCAGTTTTCCAGCGGGATGTGACCGATTCATCGAAGAGCGTCGACGGACTCAGTAACGAGTTACGGAGCAATCCGCTTGCCGGCCGTCAGCACATGCAAACGGTCTACCATGATATGATGACTAGTCAACACGCTGCCCATGCCTTTCACACTGTCTTTGAACAATTGCTAACCGTCAATGAAAACCAAAGTATTCTGTTTCATTGCACCGCGGGTAAGGATCGGACGGGAATGAGCGCCTACCTAATTCTTCGAGCACTAGGTGTTAGTGCTGAAATTGCCAAAAAAGATTACTTGTTAACTAATACGGCCTTGAAGAATTTTCTGAACGGCCGCCAAGCAATGTTACGCGCAGCACAACGGCCATCAACACTCATTGATAACTACACTGCATTATGGACCGCTGATCCGAGCTACCTCGAAGCGGCTCGCCAGGTGATTAAAGAACAGTATGGGAGTGTCGAAAACTATCTCCGTTCCGCGGTTGGTCTCACCAAAGATGACCGTGTAGATTTACGAAAACTGTATCTAAATTAATTAAGGAGGTCGAAAAAATGAAAATTGATGTTCCACTTGAAAATGGTCTTCTCCCAGACCGTTACGGGAAGTTTGCTCCAGCTGCCAATCAGTTAGCCGGTCAGCCAGTAACATCATTCCCGATTAAAATCAGTGATGCGCCGGCCACAACTAAGGCATACGCAATCGTAATGGTCGATTATGATTCCATTCCAGTTTGTGGATTTACCTGGATTCACTGGATTGCCACCAATATTCCTGGTGATTGGCAAGAAATTCCAGAAAATGCCAGTTTGGCACTCAAAGACCGGTTCATTCAAGGAAAAAATAGTAATGCCAGTCGGTTCGTTAATGGGCAACCACAAACCGGATATACCGGTCCGACGCCACCTGATCAGACGCATAATTACCAATTAACCGTTTATGCCCTCGATCAAATTTTGCCGTTAAAAAATGGTTATTGGTTAAATGAATTTCTTCAAGCTGCAAAAGGTCACATTGTTGATGAAGCCACTATTCAGTTACCATCACGTGCAAATTAATAAAGGAAGTGAGATTATGGAAACTAGAATTTTCTTTAACCCGGGTGATTCAATTGCCAACATTCACGATTACAACGAAGCCATCCGGAAGGGACAAATTTTTAAAAAGGAACGTAAAGTTGACGACCTGGTAATTGCTAAAGATAAGGATAATGAAGAATACGCCATCTTTTACGCCCGTGATGCTAAGCAAGAACCACATGATTCTACTAAGGAATACGAAATTAAAAAACACGTTTAGTTAGTTAATACCGCAAAAATGCCGCCAGAATTCGGACCATCCGAACCTGGCGGCATTTTTCTGTTCGCAGCGCAGCGATATAATCTCTAAAATTTCATCGCAGCTAAAAATTCTTGAATGCGTTCTGTTGGTTGATTAAAGAACTGTTCACTAGCACCCGCAAATTCAATCTGACCATCTTCAACAAAGACGATTTGGTCAGCAACCTTGCGTGCAAAGTCCATATTGTGGGTCACCACAATCATAGAATGGCCCTGCTTAGCTAAATCTTGCAGCACCCGTAAAATCTGGGCCTCTAGTTCAGGATCGAGCGCACTCGTGGGCTCATCAAAGAGGATAAATGAAGTATCGAGAGCTAATGCCCGACAAATGGAAACCCGCTGTTGCTGGCCACCGGAAAGTTGGTTTGGATAACGGTTAGCAACGTCGTCTAAGCCGACTTGTTGGAGCAGTTGGTGTGCCTTTTCCTCAGCAGCCGCTCGACTAATGCCCTTCACGTAGATCGGTCCTTCCGTAATGTTCTCCAGAATCGTTAGATTTGGAAACAGGTTCCAACTCTGGAAAACCATGGCCGTTTGGCGAAGCATTTGCAAAATTTCTTTATTGGATAAATCTTGTGCATAATCCAGCTTTAAATCGCCAATCTCTAACGTTCCGGACTGTGGTCGTTCAAGCAAGTTAATTGCCCGGAGTAACGTTGATTTTCCGGCACCTGATGGTCCCAGAATAACTGTTGTTTGATGATCAGGGAATTCAACGCTGACGTCATTCAAGGCGTGATGATTTTGATATTGTTTATCAACATGACTTAATTTAATCATTGACTATTCCCCCTCCGCGGTAATGTAGCGTGATAACCGTTTTTCCATGTAGTATTGCAAAATCGTCAGTAACGAGCAGAAAACGGCATAAACCGCTGCGACAATTGAGTACATCAATAACGGTTGATAGTTATGCGAAGCAATTTGCTGACTCACTAAAAACATGTCCGCAATCGTAATCGTACTTGCTAACGAAGTATCTTTGACTAGTCCAATAAAGGAATTCGACAGCGGTGGAATTGCCACCCGGAAAGCTTGGGGAAAGATAATCTTGAATAACACTTGCTGGTAAGTCATCCCGATAGAATATGCTGCCTCCCACTGACTGCGGGGGATGGAACTAATGGCCGCCCGAATCGTTTCTGAGGCGTACGCCCCGGTATTAAGGGAAAAAGTCCAAATACCAGCCGTCCACGCATTTAATTGCAAGCCGACGTTGGGGAGCCCGTAAAAAACAATAAACAATTGAACAATTAGTGGTGTGGAACGAAAGAGCCAGACATAAAACGAGAAAATGGCCTTGAGAACCTGCCAAAGACCTTTGACCACTGTATTTCCCCGTGGCTGAGAAGTTTTAATCAGGGCGGTTATCACCGCAATCACCAATCCAATAATAAACGAGATTACCGCAATCGGAATCGTGTATTTAATGCCGGCCCATAAAATTTCTGGCGTTGTTGATTTGATAATATCCCACATTTTAATTCCCCTTTTGTAAAAGGCCAAGCTCGTTATAATTGCGATCTTGGCCTTACTAATTTATTTTTCAGTAATGTTTTCTTGGAAGTATTTATCAGATAACCGCTTCAATGTACCATCCTTACGGAGTTCATTCAATGCCTTATCCGTCTTCTTCTTCAAACCTTTATTATTCTTCGCCATCAAAATCCCAATCTTTTGACTTGGAATCTTGCTCGTTGGGACCGTCATTTCCTTTAAGTCATCCGCATTATTCGTCCGTTGATAATAAAGGAATGCTTCCTTCGAGTTCATTGCGGCTTGGACCCGCCCCTGCCGCATTAATGACATTGCAGTCGCAAAGTCTGGTGATGAAACATTGTCACCGCCGAACTTCTTAACGTTATCGGCATTCGCAGTCCCGGTTGCAGCAGCAATCTTTTTCCCCTTAATATCGTTAACGTTCTTAATGTCGTTATTGTCCTTCTTCATGATTAAGGACGTCTTGGAGTAAATATATGGAGTTGAGAACAAGTATGCCTTTTGACGTTCTGGAGTCATCGCGATGTTATTGATTGCCATATCAAATTTATGGGAACCAACCCCCGCGATTAATGAATCCCACTTGGTTGGCACAAACTTAACCTTGTAGCCCATCTTCTTAGCTAACACACGCGCCATATCAACTTCAAATCCCGTTAACTTACCGTTTTCACGGTACGAATATGGTGCATAGGTTCCTTCCAACCCGACCGTTAATGTCCCTTTCTTAACTAATTGGGGACTATTACTTGAAGAAGAGCGGCCACAGGCTGCCAGTGCCACCATTGCAAGTAAACTAGCACCGATCACACTGATTCTTTTGAGCCATTTTTTCATTACCGTATTTCCTCCTTGCCATCATGCTTACTTTCAATAAGTAAAAGTGTACAGACTCTGTTGACGATTGTCAACATTATTAATTATCTTTTTAACGGTGACCCACAATTTTTTGCGCTTCATCCGCAAACCGTTCATCAAGTTCATCCGCATTCCGTTCAAAGTCACTAATCCAATTATCGCCACTTGGTTCGACTTTGCCGACTTTTTCACCCATCACATCAGTCACCTCAAGCGTCCCATCATCCAGCATTTTGACATCATCATAGTGGCCTTCCAATGCTTCATCCAGGTAACCTTGTAAAATATCCCGGACCGCAGTCGTAATCACTTCTTCCTTTGTTAGCTCATGACCACGGACCTTTGCCTGCGCAATCTTCATTGCGACTTCTTCCATGTTTTCTGGAACATCCAAACTCATCTTTACTCACCTTTCCTAAAATTGAAATCTTAGGTTTATCATATCATAATAGTAATAACAAACGAACGAGGAGAAGTGAACGATGAAAAAAGCTGTATTAATCCCTGCTGACTTTCGTGACGCAGGACGGCAAGTTTTTGAAGATGCGAACATCGAAATGATTGCCGTTAAAAATGTAGATAATGAAGCATTAATCAAGTATGGTGACCAAGTCCAAGGTGCAGTGGTAATGCTCGATCAAATCAGCAATGACACCTATGCTCAGACGCCACAATTAAAGGTCTTATCCCGAGTTGGCGTTGGTTATAATAATATTGATCCCGCTGGTGCAGCAGCCAATGGGGTCTGGGTCACGATTACTCCGCACGCCAATTACAATTCAGTTGCCGAAGCCATTTTAGGAGCAATCTTAATGGCTGCGCGCGATACTTACCAACGTCAACAATTATTGCTCGCCGGAAAATGGGATCAAGGTCACGCTACTGCTGGTCACGATATTAGTGGTCAAACTTTAGGAATTGTTGGGTATGGCCGGATTGGTCATGCATTAGCCCAAAAAGCAGCCGCTCTCGGAATGAACGTTGTGATTAATAATGGTGCCCACCATAAAAAGCTCGAGGTCGGTACTGAAGTTTCATTAGACGAACTCTTGGCGACTGCGGACTACGTTTCATTAAGTGCTCCCGTAACTAAGGAAACAACCGCAATGATGAATAAGCAGGCTTTCAAACAAATGAAGCCGTCAGCAACGTTGATTAACTTTGGGCGTGGCCAATTAGTCAACCATGATGATTTAATTGCCGCATTGAAGGATCACGAGATTCATAGTGCCGTGCTCGATGCCTTCCAGCAAGAACCACTCCCGGTAAACGATGAACTTACCAAACTGGATAACGTGTTCCTGACTCCCCATATCGGTGGTGGCACAATTGATGCGATGGACCGTGGTTGCCATGATGCTGCGAGTGAGGTTGTGCGCGTCCTACAAGGTCAAAAACCACAGTGGCCAGTAAATCAACTATAAGGACCTGGGACGATGACAGAAATTTATTTTCAAAAAATGACCCCTGAGGGCTATCACGAAATTGAGTTACAAATTGAGGAACTCAAGAAAGAGCGCCCAACTAAGATTGCGCGTCTTAAAGCTGCCCGAGCGCTCGGTGACCTTTCCGAAAACACTGAATATAGCACCGCCAAACGCGATTTGCGGCATCTCGAAAGTCGTCTTCGCTACCTAAACAAACAATTAACCTACGCTAAGGTCATCCAGCATCAGGCTGGCGGACCCATTGATTTAGGTAGTACCGTCACAATTGAATTCTTGGATGATCACTCTCAGATTACTTATCAGATTGTCGGAACTCACGAAGCCGACCTTGCAAACCACAAACTGGCCTTTGACTCGCCGCTGGGTCAAGCCATGATGGGCAAAACTGCTAATCTGGTGGTAAATGTTATGGCGCCAGATTTCACCTATCAAGTCAAAATTATCACCGTGAAATAATTTTCATTGCAGAACGAACGTGACTTTTGTTAAAAAATAGTCACGTTCGTTTTTTTATTTCAAAATTCTCATTGCACTTTACAGATCGGTATGTTAGTTTTAAGCCACGAATTATAATTCGAGTTAGTTGTATATTGTTCGTGTTTAAAAGGAGAATTAATCTTGCATTCATTTAAACGTTACGGAATCGCCATTGCCGGAGTTGTTTTCCACTTAATGATCGGCGGCGTATATGCCTGGAGTGTTTTTACTAAACCAATTGCTCAACAAACTGGTTGGCAAGAAGCGAGCGTTTCCTTTGCTTTTAGTCTCGCCATCTTTTTCTTAGGAATGTCGGCGGCCTTTATGGGACGCCTCGTCGAAAAATTTGGTCCCGCCACCGTCGGGACCATCTCAAGTATCTTTTATAGTTCGGGAATTGCCCTCACTGGGGTCGCCATCCAAGTCCATCAGCTGTGGTTACTTTACTTAGCTTACGGTGTCATTGGTGGACTCGGCCTTGGCTCTGGTTACGTCACGCCCGTTTCCACGATTGTGCGGTGGTTTCCTGACAAGCGTGGCTTAGCAACCGGCCTGGCCATCATGGGATTTGGGTTTGCTGCACTATTGACTGGTCCGCTGGCACTGCGCTTGATCATGACTATCGGCCTTGCGAACGCTTTCTATGTTTTAGGACTGTTCTATTTTGTTGTAATGATTATTACCGCACAATTCATTCGTAAACCCCACCCACATGAACTACCTGCGGTAATTGCCAATAACGCTTCCCGGGTAAGTCTTACTAACCAGTCTATGACCGCCAATGAAGCCGTTCGTACTCGTTGGTTTACTTGCCTTTGGTTCATGTTTTTCATCAATATCACAACCGGGATTGGTTTAGTTTCCGCGGCCTCACCAATGGCCCAAAGTATGACCTCCATGAACGCTGCAACGGCGGCAGTGATGGTCGGCATCATCGGCTTATTCAATGGTTTTGGCCGGCTGGCATGGGCAACCCTTTCCGATTATATCGGTCGACCTCTCACATACAGCCTGATCTTTATTCTAGATATTATTATGCTGGCGATTTTGATTTTCTTTAAACAACCGTTCATCTTCGCTGTTGCTTTATGTTTGCTAATGTCATGCTATGGTGCCGGCTTCTCCGTTATTCCCGCCTACCTTAGCGATGTCTTTAGTACCAAAGAGTTGGGTGCGATTCACGGTTACGTGCTCACTGCTTGGGCCGCAGCAGGAATGGTAGGCCCTGTCCTGCTGTCGTGGACTCATCAAATTTTGCATAATTACTACGTGACCTTAATTGCATTCATCATCATTGACTTAATCGCCATGATTATTTCCATCCGGATTCAAAAAGATTTTGTTACTAACCAATCAGTCGAATCTGTAAACTAATTCTTACTAATATGAAAGCAGGGTTCAATGTTGTCTTCTGACTGCATTGAACCCTGCTTTTGTTATTCATCTGCATCCAAATTTGGTGGTTTCCACATATACCGGTGGAAGATATTCATTATTCCAATTAAAACGAACAACGCCGTTTCTAAGTATGTAGCAACATCCGTATCATTCGAGATCACCATTCCAATCATAATAACGATTTCCAGAAATAATAATGTCTTCCCGATGAAAGAACTCTTCCGGTAGCACTGAATTATTTTCTCACGGTGATAATGTTCTTTACTAATTCCTAAAAAGAACGGTTTAACATGTTCACCATACAAAATCGCAACTCCAAAGACGATTGCAAATAGAATGGCACAAACATCGATTATTGAGGAGGAATCATTAATATACTCGAACATCAAAAAGAAGATTCCATACATTATGAAAAATAATCCCCGAAAGATGCTAAAAGCATTATAAGATTTGCCTTGCTCTAAAAATTCTTGAAGATCTTGATCTTCTCTAAGCAATGAATCAATGGAGATTTGATAGAAATCACTAATTTTGACGAGTGTATTTAAGTCTGGGTAGCTTTTCCCCTGTTCCCAATTAGAGATCGTTTGGCGAGTCACATATAGATTTTTTGCAACTACGGATTGGGTCAAACCGAGCTTCTTACGTTGCATTTTGATCTGCGTGCTAAATTTCATTTTGCTTCTCCCTTTGGCTTTTGAAGAAAGTATAACTGAAGAAGCCCTGGGAGGCTAGCAAGCTTTGTTTGCATCGGTAGTCTGACAGAGTTTGCAGGTATAAAAAAGCATCCAGTAATTAATACTGAATGCAATATATTGAATTATGGCAGTCGGTGCTCAACCTGGTCTTGATATATCTGAAAAGTCTTCGAGTCAAAACAAACCATCGTCACTTCACGAATATTTTGTGCTTTATCCATAAACTTTTGAATTGTCTGTACCGCGATTGCCGCCGCCTGTTCAAGTGGATAAGCATATACCCCGGTACTAATCGAAGTAAAAGCCACCGTCTGACAGCCGTACCGATCAGCTAAGCGCAAACTGTTTTGATACGAATTAGCGAGTAGCTGTGGTTCTCCAGAATAGCCACCGCGCCAGATCGGCCCGGGCGTATGAATAATATATCTAGCAGGCAGGTTAAAGCCACTGGTAATCCGGACCTCACCTGTTGGACACCCATGAAATTTCTCACAAGCAGCATACAGAGCGGGGCCAGCTGCCCGGTGGATTGCACCATCAACACCGCCACCACCCATTAGTGTCGTATTAGCAGCATTCACAATCGCATCACCCTGAAATTGGGTAATATCTCCCTGAATAACTTTCAATTGTTTCATGTAGCTCATCCTCATCAGTGACTAATCGATTATTACCTGGGAAATAATTTACCAAATATTAACCCGTTCTTCTGCTGGTTTCCACATTGGATCACCTTCATGAATATCAAAGACATTAAAGAATTCATCTTGATTTTGCGCTTGAACGTTGGCCCGTAATTTGTTTGGCACGTGCACATCAATTGATAGTAATAATTGCATATACTGCGTGGTGGCCTTCATCCGCCAAATCCGTGCCCAGTTAATAAAGAATTCTTGTCCTGAATAGTCTGATTCTTCTTGAGCGGCAGCGAGCGCACAACTTAATCCACCACCATCCGCAATATTTTCAGAAACCGTTAATTTACCATTCACTTTTTGACCAGCAAACGGCAAACCATTAAATTCATCAATCATCTTCTGTGCCAGCTTTTGGAAGTGTTCCGTGTCTTCGTTGGTCCACCAATTATTGAGGTTCCCATATTCATCAAACAGGGCCCCATTATTATCAAAAGCATGGGAAATTTCATGCGCAATTACCGCACCGATCCCACCATAATTTTCACTACTGGTCTGCTTTAAGCTATAGAACGGTGCCTGAAGAATTGCTGCTGGAAATACAATGATATTTTTAAATGGATGGTAGTAAGCGTTCACGGTTGCCGCACTCATTTCCCACCGGAGTCGATCTACTGGTTGGTTCCACCGACTGAAGAGCTCCCGGTTGGCAACTACCCCCAATTGGTTGACATTCTCAAGGAGGCTTTCACGCGGATCAACCGTCAAATGATTGTATAAGTCCGGAATTTGGTCTGGATAGCCAACCTGAATCCCTAAATGATTTAATTTAGTAATAGCTTTTTGCTTAGTCGTTTCACCAAGCCATTCATTATGCGCTAGACGCTGCTTATAAACGTCAACCATTTGCTTAACCATATGGGTAACATCTGCTTTAGCGGTCTCGCCAAAGTATTTACGACCGTAGTAATCACCAACTACTTGGCTAAAAATTCCCCGGGTCAGATAAAAAGCGAATTTTCGGTGGTTAACTGGTTTTTTACTGCCGGATAGTGCCCGACTATATTCGCCACTAATGGTACGCAACTCATCCGTGAGCAAACCTGCCTGTCCCAGAACTTCGTTAACAATCAACCAGCTCTTAAAAATTGCAAAGTGATCTTTTAAAATTTGATCTAACGCTACCATATATTTTGGCTCAGTCACAATTACCTTCTCTGGTTGGGTACCGATTAACTCACTAATGACTTTTGCCAGATCAAGTTGATTAGTGTGCGCCGCAAATTCCGCCAAACTCTGTGGATTATACATTTTACTATAATCGGCACTCTCTTCCGCACTTTTGACATTCGGAACCAGTAACGAATCAAATTGAATTGTTTCATCAATTAAATTATCCGCTTGTTCCTCGTCATACCCCACTTTTTGCAGAAGCTTCTTCGTCATAATCGACCACTGCTTCAGTAAAACTGGTCCCTGGGGATTATCTTTATCATAATAATTCTTTTCTGGGAGAATTAAACCTGGCGCAGCCGCAAACAGTGCATAGACCGTGGCATTTTTCATATCCGCATCAATGTCAAAGGAGACCGGTGAGGCGGAACCTTCCAAGATGAATTGTGCCCAATGTTTTTGGTAATCCGCATAACTAGAAAGCTTGGTAAATTGTTCTAGTCGTTTCTGGAGTGGCGCCACCCCTTCCTGATCACGCCGGGCAAAATCCTTGGCCAGCTGATACAACTTCACCGCTTCTTGTAGTCGACTGTCCTGTGGCATCGTTTGCGTAAATTGATCAAAATCATCCATTAATTGCCGGTCAATGGCGTCAACTAAATCATTAAATCCCCCCGTAGCTGGTTTATCTTCAGGGATTTTAGCAGTTTTTAACCACTCACCATTCACCGCCTCATATAAATCATTTTTGATTTCTGATTGATTAATCGCATCCATTGTCTTCGCTCCTTTGACTTTCTTCTTTTAATTATACCGAATCATCCCTCAAATGGTCGCAACAATTCCCGTTTTGCGGCCGCCGAAAACCAACGATCATGCATGCCGACTAGTTGGCTGACTGCTTGGTAATTATCTAACTTAATACGGCCTTGAATAAGATCGCTTTGTTGAAGTGCCCGCGCCATCTGAACCACCGATGTAGTCACCGGATTTTGATATAACTGGTTTGGTTCTTCATCCCAATCTAACCATAATAATTTTTTAGCTTGTCGATACTCAATATCATTTTCCATTACCATTTGTAGATAACGTGGCGCCAATAGTGTCATTTAGTGTTCCTCCAATCGACTGACCAACGTTGGAATATTTGTGACAGATAATGGTGTCGTGCTCGTTAATAACCACATAACCCTTTGATAGACATGATTATTAATGGTTGATTCACCCCAGCCGTCAGTAATTATAATAATTGGTATTTGCCTATTAACCCGTTGTTGATCTAAATAGTCGAAGACCGCCTGATAGCTGGTTCCGCCACCACCATAACGAAGCGGCTCCATGGGATGACTTCGACTAACTAATTCTGGTTCTCGTTGTACTTTTGCATCAAACACACCAACCATTAGTTCTAACCCAGCACGCTTGGCCAACCGGTTCACCAGTTCAATGCTTCGACTCACCGTTTCGTTACTCATTGATCCGGACTGGTCAATAAAAACCATTAATCTGGTTACTAACCGCGTGATGTGTCCCGGCAATTCTAACCGTTGGGGTTGTCGCCGATTAAACCGTGCCCTTGTCACCCGATTACCATGCGGAATTTGTTCAATCAAACGCCAAAATGCTTTTATGGCAGGCAACTCGTACTGCTGATTTGTATCAGTCAAAGTCGCTCTTAAGGACTGCGGTAATAATCCCCGTTGTTGGGACGTTAACCGTGCCTGGCTTTGTTGAACTAAGCGTTGTATTCGCCCCGCACGAATTAATTGGTTACCAGGCTGAAACCATCCCAGATGCATACCACGCGAATTTTTAAAACGACCATGCCTGATTGCACCTTGCAAACGCCGTTGTTGCTTAGCGTTTAATTTCCGGAGAACTTGTAAATAATAGCTCGAATCTTGGTGTGACTTTAAGGGAAGGTGTAGGATCTGGCTCATCTCCTCTAGGGTCGCGGTGCCCGTTGGTGCATTATCAAGATATTGGTTAACAGCAATGTCACATGCCAAACTAACTCGCTCCTGGTCATCACTAGCCGCATAGCGTACTGGATGTTGCCAAGCAATATGCAGAGCTTGGTGTTTCAGTAGCTGGGTCAACTCATCCATCCTCAAATGTTTAATTTGCGCTACTGCCCCCTGTAAAACAAGCCGATCATGATGCCAAACTAATGAGATGGCCTGATCACCATCCTCAATCATTTCCCGGGAAATATTTATCAAAATGTCCCCCATTAACGGGTCCTGATGGAGTAACTCAATCATCGCTTGCGAAAGCCGCTGGTTTGCATCTATTTGTTTCATCCTACTTCACCGCGATTTTTTGCAATAATTGATAAAAGTCTTTAAATTCGTTTTGACCAGCCACCGCTTGTTGATAGATTTGCGTCAAGAGTTCTGGCGCGTTGTGCGTTATTTGAGCAAATTGTTGGGCAATGGCATATTGGCCATCCGCACTGACCAATGATAAGTATTGAGTCAGTCTTTTTAAATATTGACTATCCAGCAACTGATCATGATCCTTTTTTATCATCTTAATTAACAGCTGCACCTTATCAGCATCACTAATCTTCTTGAATGCTTCAGTTTCATCTGTTGAAACCAGATTTTCAACCGTCAACCGATTCCCTTGGTGTAAAACATAATCAGCAAACGCCGTTCCAACTTCAACTCCAAGATCCCCACTGAAAATATCAGCCATCAATGTGGCACGACTTTGCTGATCTAATTTTAATAATTGGGTAAAGTTCATGGAAACTCGTTCCCATGAACGCGGGGTTGGGTAAAGATCACCATTTCATGGACCATTAAAATACGTTGGGTGATCTTGTAAATACCGTTGAACAATCGGCTGGATCCGTGGTTCTCCCTGCTGATTCAATTCGTTAGCCCACTGCTGCCAATCAGTCAATGAAGCCGCCATCTCTAACCGGACTGTTCGGTCTTTGATCGCATCATCCGCAGGAGTTACTGCATAATCAGTATGGAAAAAATTAGTCATCGTGGCATCTGGATTTTCCGCAATCACAATCCGTACTTGCTGGGGTAACTTCAGGCTATTGATCTGACGTTGCAAGACCAAGTTCATCAGCTCAGCTTGCACCGCTGCAGTTCCCCGGTTAAATTCATCCAAAAACCAAATAATGGGCTGAGCTGAATTGTGTTCAGCCTGTTGAATAATTTGAATAAGCGTTTCTGAATATCCATACTGAACGTTAGCAAGCGTCCCATAACTAGTGGTTTGGATGAATGCTTCATCGCGCAGTGGCGGCACCGGAATGGCTAAATCACCTTTTTCACTCAAACTAACCACCGTCGTGAATAACTTGGCATTTAGTTCTGTGGCAACTTCATTGACGAGAGCTGACTTACCAATTCCTGCTTCTCCAACGATATTAGGAACGTTATCCGCCGCTAAAACTACTTTGACTGCTTCTTTCATTGCCTGATAACTTAATGCCACGAATCATTTCCTCCAACCATGATTTATCTTATCTGAATCTCGCTTCCGCATTTTAGAAACATGTGGATTGTGTGCTACATAAAAACGTAAATCTTCATGGGCGTTCGCTCCTTTAGGATTAATCCCCACCCGCGGACTACTGATAACCGCTAATGGTTCACGTTTCTCATCAATCCGGATTGTTAATGGCGCATTAGCCATTGACTGACCATCTAATTTACGATCGTGAATTCCCAGAGCTTGAACTAATTTACCTGGGCCGTTAGTGATATTCGTCCCTTCCATTCCGCGATTTCGATTCATTTCTTCAGCATTGATCGTTGGCTCCAATGCTCGAATCAGGATTCCTTGTGGTTCTTCAGCATCTTGAACCACCACATCAAAGCAATAGTGAGAACGAATTTGATAAATATAGATATCACCTGGATTGCCATAAAGCGACTCCGTGTAGTTTGTCCGGCAACCACCATATGCATGAGAAGCTGAGTCACTTTCCCCTAAGTAAGCCTCGGTTTCTACAATTAGGCCGCCTAATTGCCCTTGAGGACCATTATAAATTACTTCACGTCCCAATAAATCTTGCGCAATCACAGTCGTTGGCCGGCCAGTAAAAAATCGTTGATAGTCATTCATAGCTCTTTACTCCTTCTTGTATGTATCCTATCATTGATCTCGAGGTGATTAAACATGGAAATTAAAATCGAACGGATTTATACCAAGCCAGTTGACTTAGCTGGTTACCGAATCTTGGTTGATCGTCTATGGCCACGAGGAATTTCTAAAGTAAACGCTCACCTTGACGAATGGATTAAAGAAGTTGGTCCAAGTACCGACCTACGAAAGTGGTTTAATCATGACGTTACAAAGTTTGCTGAATTCAAGACCCGCTATTTAGCTGAACTACAGGATAATCCAGCGTATGATCAATTGCTGGCGACCGTTCGTGAACAACTCAAAGAGCAGAACGTAATTCTCCTCTTTGGTGCTAAAGATACGGAACATAATCAGGCTGTTATTCTCCAAGAAAAATTGGAACAAGATTTATAAGAATACAAATAGGACTCCTCACCGATGAAGAGTCCTATTTTAATATTCAACTCAGTTACTAACTAGTGACTTGCTGCTTAAAAATCTCTTGTCCCGTTGTCAGCAGATCTGCTGATGCTTCAACGGATAAAAACCGTTGGCAGGGAACTTCACTATGACGATCCTTAAACGCCATTGGCTCCGCAGCCACAATCATTACCATTAGATTATTTTCCGTTAGCAATAATTGTCCTGGGTGATGATATTTGCCCTTGGTATGTTTACCAGTCCGCCACGTATGGATTTTCGCCTGTCCGTCAGCACCAGTCTTTAACTGGTAACCCCCAGACCCGTCATTTTCTACTGGTAAACCATAAAATTTCTGCACTTCGTATTGATTTTTCTTACTCATTCTGTAATTACCGTTGCTGGGCATAGTGCACTCACTAATTGGAAGAAATACCCTTCCGTTAAGGCCTGCGCCCATGTTCCTTTACGTTGATTTTCGCCATCAATAATCATCGATAACATGGCCTTGACTAATCTGTCCTGATTAGTCAGCATCACGTCGCCAACCGTTTCATGGTTAATTTGTGGAGTAATCTCAGCTGCCCGTAATGTTTGACGATATTGTGCATCATAATCCAAAGATCGCCGAAATTCATCCGCAAATGACCGCATTGTCTGATCATAAATTGGTTGACGCACTTGATCAACGTCTTGCCATTTAATATGTCCATCAATCATTTGGCGAAAGTAGGTTAGATATTCTGCATAATTCATCCTTATCACCTTCACCACTATTATAGCTGGTCTAGATCAATTTGTATAAATAATCTCGATTATCGGAAGATCGTGTTATGATCAACTTAGGATTGATATAAAGAAGGTTAGTCGAATGGGAAAATTAGTTACTGCAAGTCAAATGAAACAATTAGATTCCCACACTATCAATGAAATTGGGATTCCTTCCCTAGTATTGATGGAACGAGCGGCATTAGCAGTGCGGGATGAAATTCTAACCGCATTTCCACTAAATCAAGCGAATGTGGTAGTGGTTGCTGGTAGTGGTAATAATGGTGGTGACGGTCTGGCAGTCGCCCGCCTACTAACCATCGCTGGAAGTCATGTCACCATTGTCAACGCCGGTAACCTCCACCATGCATCTGAAGAACACCAAACCCAAGAAAAGATCTGTCAATACTATCAAATCGCTGAAACAACTGACTTAAGTGTCTTGAAAGACGCTACCCTGATCGTTGATGCCATTTTTGGCATCGGAATTGACCGGGACGTGAAAGGGCACTATGTTGAGATCATTAAAGCCATTAATGATTCTAAAGCACCCGTCGTTGCAGTTGATATGCCATCAGGAATTAATACTGATACTGGTGCTGTCATGGGGAGTGCCGTTCGAGCTACCACTACCGTAACCTTTGCTTATAATAAAGTGGGTCTCACCAAAGGCGCTGGTCAGCAGTATGCTGGACGCTTAGTGATCGCTAATGATATGGGAACTTATTAATAATAAAAAGGGTTGGTCAAAAACCAACCCTTTTTATTATTAAATCCTAAGCACGTGACTTGTAAGCACCATCAGCGGTGTTAACAATAATCTTGTCACCGTTCTTAATGAATGCAGGAACTGTGACAACTAAACCAGTGTTCAACGTAGCTGGCTTACCACCACCATCGATGGTTGCTCCCTTAATTTCTGGTTGAGTATCAGTAACTTCCAACGTAACCGTAGCTGGTAATTCGACCCCAACGATTTCACCATTAACGAAGTCCATTTGTACTTCCATGTTTTCTTGTAAGTACTTCTTTTCTTCGGTAATGTTGGAGTTTGGAACTTCGTATTGTTCATAGTTTTCCAAATCCATGAATACGGAATTGTCCCCTTCTTCGTAAAGGTATTGAGTATTCCGCTTGTCAACGTTAACTTGTTCAACCTTCTCAGAAGGACGCATCGTGGTGTGCACGATTGATCCAGAACGAACATCCTGAATGTCCATCTGCATTAAAGTGTTACCCTTACCTGGCTTGTGGTGGTTAATAGTTAAGACCCGCAGTAGCTTATCGCCACGCTTGAAAACCATTCCCTTTTTCAAATCAATTGTTTGAATCATTATAAGTGCTCCTTCACTACGAAATTTCTGTAACCAACTCACTGATTACAACATACAAAATCATTATACCATAGTTTAATGACAGTTTTTAAGTGCCTGCCTGCTAACTACTTTTGATAAATCAAATTTGAGGCTGGAACTCGAATTAACGTGTATTGTTCGGCAACATGGCCGGCCCGGCATCCTAAACCATTTAGTAAATTATTTCGGTAGTGGATGGTCATGACCGCTGCAACTGCATGGTTTGTCCGCGCATCTTCCTTCGCCAACCTTTTACGGTTCCATGGATAAGCTGCTGCTTCAGTGCTCAAATAGTGATCACTATCCGCAATAGAACCATAACGTGAGTTCGTCAGATTCTTACTGCCAGTTGTCCAATAGGTATAAGAAACCACTGGATGTTTACCACCTTGACTCCGGTTAGCCTTGACATAGTAATAGTCATCCTTAACTTGTCCCAATTGCAACGTTTGATACTTCGTGCTTGTCACAACTTCTTGTGCATCACGATAGTTGACTGTCCGAAAGAATGACAGGTAACTCATGCCCCATAGCCAAGCAATGGTAATTACCAGTAACACCACATACCGAATAACCAAATTCCCGGTATAGCGTTGACCAGTCTTTGCGATTAACATTAATTGATGTACCCGAATATAGTGGATTACGTAACATAGGAACACTACTGCGCCAATCCACAGTAGCCACCCCAACCAATTCCAAGTCATTGATTCTCTCCATTTCTTGCTTTATCTACTAAGCAATGATGTTTTGTATAGCATTAATTGTACCACAACCGATTTCTTCTTCGCCTTTTTTCACAATAACGGGTATAATAGTAATATTAATGCACCACGCCGTGTGATATGAAGGAGGATTAACCAATAATGGATGAAGGAAACAACCTTTCAATGGACATTATTAATTACGAAAAAGATCATGATTTAACTGATAATGAAATGGCCTTCGGTAGCCAACTTTCAGTTGAACGGGTTCATGACATTAAATCCCAAGCTAGCGATGCAACTCCTGAAGAGGAAGGACTGTTACGTCGCTTCATGGATTCACACCAATAAAAGTATAAAAGGCAGGAAATCATAATGATTTCCCGCCTTTTTATTACGCTGGTTCATGAAAACTAACTGGTAATTGTTGAGGTTCAACTTCTGTTTGCGGATCTTTAATTTTTTTCATTAGTGTATCAATTAATTCGTCCGCAATTTGTTCTGTTGGCTGCACAACCGTCGGTAATGATGGTTCAATTGTCCGGATCATCTTTGAGCCATCATAGCCCGTGACAATAAAGTCATCATTAATTTTCTTGCCTGCCTGAATAGCAACATTGCGAATTTCAAGTGCTTGCAAATCATTCGTGGCAATGACCCCATCGTATTTCCCGGGAAATGTCTCGACAAAGTTAGTCCGCTTTAAATCCAGTGGTGTGTAATTAGCGTGATGTTTCGTCAAATAATCAACCGTTCCTTGAACCCGGTTTAGTGTTGGTGAAACTGACGTATCTTCATCAATCATCACGGCAATGCGCTTGGCCCCATGTTCAATCAAATACTGTGCCGACAATTCACCACCATGGTAATTATCACAAGCAACAATTGGAATATTACCCGCCAAGTAACGATCGAAGGACACGACCGTCGATGTAATCTGCTGGTATTCACGAATTCCCAAGTTGTGGGAACTGGAAATAATCCCATCCACTTGGTTAGCCATGAGCATCCCTAAATAGTCATGCTCAATTTGCTCATTCTCCGCTGACGAAGCGATGATTGTTTTATACCCTAAACCAAACAGTCGGTACTCTAAATCATTAATCAATTCCGCAAAGAATGGATTAGTGATATTAGGAAAAATCAGTCCAATAAACTTGGACGGTTTTCCTTGCATCGCTCGCGCCAAGGCATTCGGCTGGTAATTTAGCTCCCGCATGGCAGCGTGAACTTTAGCAATCGTTTTTTTGCTTAATGATCCATAGTTATTAATGACCCGTGAAACAGTCGTTACTGAGACGCCAGCAAGGTCTGCAACATCTTTTAATTTTGCAACCATTTTTTATTCTCCCCGACATTAGTTATTTTATTATAACCTAAATTTTGAGCAAGAGAAAAGGGACTAAGTCAAATAATCTTAGTCCCTTTAACAAGTTGGTTACTTTTGTTCCATTACAACTTCATCATTTGCAGTGATGGTAAAGGTCTTGTTGGCAGCATCTGCATCCAGAACCGCAACATTCTTACCATCCTTATCCTTACGAGTGATCTTGATGGTTGTTTCAGTTGGTGTTTCAACATCAATTGAGCCTTCCAGATCAAAGGCAGCAAACTTGTTCCGCCAAGAAAGCAAGTCTAAGAGGTTCTTAACGACTGGACGTTGAACTTCTTGAGCAACTTCTTCCTTTGTGTAGTAGTGACGGTTGATGTTACGACCTTCTTTAGTTTTTTCGAGCAAGTCAAGGTCGTTGGAACCGGCCAGCAAACCAGCGTAGTAAACCATTGGAATACCAGGCGCAAAGATTTGGAATGCACGAGAAAGCAGGTAAGCTTTGTCATCGTCACCCAAAGCAGAGTAATAAGTAGAATTGATTTGGTAAATGTCCAAGTTATTGTATTCTGCACTGGAGTACTTCCGCTTAACGTTAGCACCAACCTTGTACAATTCGTTGGATGCGTAGTCAATTTCATCATCCGTTAAAATATCCTTGGCATCCACTACCCCGATTCCATCGTGAGTGTCCAGAGTAGTAAATTGCTTCATTGGTGACATCTTCAACCACTTAGCAAGACGGTTCGTCTTACCAGAGTAAAGTGTGTAAAGCGTGGTCATTGGTAAAGTAAAGTCGTAAATGAAGAAATTGTGAGCAGAAATCTTTTGTGGAATCGTGTAGTGTTCATGGATTTCTGGCAAGATAATTGCTTTGTAAGGAGCCAAAATATCTTGAACTTCATTTAAGAGGTCCCAAATTTCTGGTTCAACGAAGAAGTCATTGGTGCCGACCTTCTTAACAGCGTAAGCAAAGGCGTCCAGACGAATCATGTCGGCTCCGTGCTTAACCATATCGATCAGCGTTTCCTTAAAGAATTCATTAGCAACCTTGCTCTTAACGTTGATGTCGATTTGTTCTTCACCAAACGTGTTCCAAAGGTGTTCCTTAGTACCATCGTCAAATTCGATTTCTTGTTCAGGCGCCTTATCCTTACGTTTGTAAATTAAGTCGATATCTTCTTGGGTTGGACGGTTCTTACCAGCCTTTTCCCAGAACTTTTCCCAACGAATGAAGAAATCATTGTACTTGGAATCATCATGCTTCTTCTTAAAGTCTTGGTACATTTCAGACTTCTTAGAAATGTGGTTGATCATGAAGTCAAACATCAGGTAGTAATCTTCACCTAATGATTCAACGTCACTCCAGTCACCAAAAGCACTGTCAACCACATCATAACGATAAGGGGCGAAACCACGGTCACCAGTGGATGGGAAAAATGGTAATAAGTGAACACCGCCAATGGCATCACCGATATACTTGTTTAAGACTTCATGTGTTTCCTTGATGTTTTTACCCATTGAGTCAGAGTAAGTAATCAACATTGCTTTATTTTGAATTGGCATTTTTTATTCCTCCATAAAGTTTATCTATAACTATTTAGCAGCTTGGCGACGAGTAGCAAAAAAGATGATGGCGGCAATGACCAAGAGGCCAATTCCATAAACTAGGAATGGGGCAGCAAGTCCATAACCGCTTGTTGGTTGGCCCATCAAATGGTTAGTCCATTCGGCAATTGATGGGGAGAAGAACGCCCCAAAGTTGAACCCGATTAACACCATTGATGTAACCAGCGGCTGACGCTTTGCTGGTGCCAGATTTGGCAACAAATTAAAGATCAATGGTGAAACTAATTGCAGTGGGAACCCAATCAGAAGAAGCCCAATCACCAGGACAACAAAATTAGAGCCTGCAAAGTAGAACAAGAAATTAGATACGGCCATTAAGTCCAGGCCTAAATAAACCGTTCCAAAGCCGAGACGCTTTTGAATTGATCCGTAGAACAAGCCACCTAACGTCGCACCAATCAGCATTAATGATAGGAAGTTCGATGCCCCAGTGTATTGAGCCCCTTTAATGTTAACGGCCAGTCCTGGGAAACGATTTTCCATTCCCACATAGTCGACAACTAACAAGAAAGCAAACAATACTAACAGGTAAACAGTAGGGCTCGTCTTTTTAATGTCATCCGTATCGAAATCGTCGACGGTTTCCTCGACTTCTTCTTTAACCTGTTCTTCGACCTTTTCAGCTTTGGCATCATCGGGAACGCGTAAACCAAAGAAGATCAAAACAACAAAGGCTAAAGCATAAATCAGGAATGACGCATGCCAGCCACTCATGGTTAACAAGAGCCCCGCTAGGAACAGCGTAAAGGCTTGACCAATTTGTTCAGCCGCTGCCCGCCAACCAAGCATTTGAGCACGCGTTTCATCTTCGTACCAAACCGAAATCATTGAAATGGCTTGTGAGTTATACAAACCATAACCAGCCCCAAGCAATAAACGAGAGCCTAAGATGATTGGGTAACTATGAATATTAAAGAACGGAACCAATCCCATTACCCCAACGATCGTAACCCCAATCATAATCATTTTCTTGTCTGAAATCTTGAACCATTGTTGTAGCAATGGTGATAAGACAACAAAAATCATTACGGCAAACGATGGTGTCGTTGCTAAATACTCAGACTGGGTCTGCGTAACATTCAAAGATGCCTTCAACTGCGGAAGCGCACTTTGAACAGCATAGGCACTCGTTAACATGAACGAAACTGACAAAAACGCCAATTTCGTCATCACCGAATTCTTATTCTGCATGTTAAAACCTCATAACTCCTTGATTATTAATGGAAAAGCTCATTAATTCACATAAGAATATAGCAATCTTCACACAAAATGTCAAACGTTTATCAAACATATTTTTAAAGATTTATTTTCAATCCAGTTCTTTATTCATTTGATAAATATAATCATCACTTTCTGTCGCTTTTAGACAGTTTACGTGTTCAATTCGTGGTTATTTTGTGGTCATAAATTTTTAAACAAAAATTGATAAAATTCTTTGACCCTTTCTTAAGATAATGCTAAATTTTAGTTGTTTATAATCTTACGAATTTATTAAGATTATTAAATTTCTTAATTATTAATCACATCATTATTCAAAGGAGATTTTATTATGACCAATCGGAACAGTGCGGATCAACCACACTACAATAAGATATACCAAAGCGGTCGTAATTGGATGTTTGCAAGTGTTGCTGCATTAACAGTGCTGACAGCTGGTGCTACAACTGCTCACGCTGACAGCCAGTCTAATGACACTAATAATCAAAATCCAAACGAAAATACCGCAGCTAATACTCAACAACAAAGCAACCAAGTAGCCATCAACGGGAGCACTGGTGATAATCAAGACCAGTCAACAACCAAAAATGATCAACAGACAGATAACCAAGCTGCGACTGTCGCCGCTAACGTTAACTTTAAGAGTACTCAAGACAATACTGCTAACAACTCACAAAATAATGCGGACGCAACTACCAACACTACCCAAACCTTTAATGTGCAAAAGAATGTTGCACCAATTTCTGCACAACAGGCAGTGGTCAGCTTAGTCCAAACGCCTGCTGCAAATAATCAAGCGGACATCAGTGCGATTCACTTTAGTAGCAACGCTCACTCCCAACAATTTATCGAAAGCGTTGCTCCAGGAGCCATTGAAGGATGGCGGAAATACGGAGTCTTACCATCCGTCACCGTCGCCCAAGCAATTATCGAAAGTGGTTGGGGACGTTCTGGATTATCTACCGAAGCCCACAACCTCTTTGGAATTAAAGGGTCATACAATGGGCAATCCGTAGTTATGCGGACTCGAGAAGTTTACGGTGGTCGCAGCGTTTACGTTAACGCTAACTTCCGTGCCTATCCAAATAATTCAGCTTCAGTCGAAGACCATGGTAACTTCCTTTACTCCAACAGTCGTTATCGTAACTTATTAGGTGATCGGGATTACGCCAGTGTTGCTCGCAAACTTCGCGCTGATGGTTATGCCACTGATCCAAACTACGCTAATGCAATTATTAACATGGTGCAAACATACGGCTTAAACCGTCTAGACACAATTGCCTTTTCAGGTGCGCAACCAGTTATTACTAACAAGGGCAACAACGGTAACAATAACTCATCCGCTTCTGGTTACTACACCGTACAAAGCGGTGATACCCTTTCTGGAATTGCTAATCAATTTGCAACGACGGTTCAAAATATCGCTCAATTAAACGATATCTCGAATCCAAACCGGATTTATGTTGGTCAACGACTGCTGGTTAAGCAACCATCATCTTCAACTACCACCAATACCCCATCAACTAATACTGGTAGCACGGTCGCATCTAGCTATACTGTCCAAAGTGGGGAAAACTTATCAGAAATTGCTGCTAAGTTTGGCACCAACTGGCAGACCCTTGCGCAACTCAACAACCTTTCTAATCCAAACCGGATTTACGTTGGTCAAGTGCTTCGTTTGTCAGCTAACTCAGCAGCAAATCACACTACCACAACTTCTAATCAGCAAACTAGCCACGCTGAAACTTACACCGTTCAAAGCGGCGACAACCTTTCTAAGATTGCCAGTCAATTTGGTACTAACTACGAAAACTTAGCACGGCTAAATAACATTACTAATCCAAACCGGATTTACGTTGGTCAGGTACTGCGGATTTCTGGTAACACGAATGTTTCTACACCAACGCAGTCAACAACCACCACTAACAACACTAGTTCTTACACTGTGAAGAGTGGCGACACGCTTTCTGGAATTGCTGCTAAGTTTGGCACGAGTTATGAAGCATTGGCTCAACGTAACAACATCGCCAACCCAAACACCATCTACGTTGGTCAAGTAATCCAGATTTCTGGCTCAACTAACAGCAACCGTAGTTACCAATCAACTAACTCTCAAGGTACTTACACCGTTAAGAGTGGCGACACGCTCTCTGGAATTGCTGCTGCTCATGGAACAAGCTGGACAAGCCTTGCTAATAAAAATGGTATCCGTGCACCATATACCATCTATGTTGGTCAACGGATTTCCTTATAATTAGTTAATAGTCAAAACGGTCGAGAAAGTAAATTTTTTCGACCGTTTTCTACATTTTTTGCGATTTCTTTTGGAATTATATAAAAAGAGAATTATAATTTATTTATAGACGATTTGTTTTGGGACTTAGTAAAGAGGTTGGCAACACATGATTAATTATCAACTTTCTAATTTAGATGACTTAAATCAAGTCAGTTCACTTTTCAAAATTTTAGGTCACCCCAAGCGACTTCAATTACTCTACTTGTTAATTCAGCACTCAATGACCGTTTCACAAATCAGTACTGCCTTGAATTGGGAACAATCAGCCGTCTCTCATCAACTGCAGTTACTGAAACGACACAATTGTGTGAGTTATGAACGTCATGGTAAACAAATTATCTATAAATTGGATAACCCGACCGTCATGACGCTGATTGCGGACGCGGTCGGTGGCATCAACGATTTCTAGTTTTCTAGTGCTCTACCATGTGTTCATGCACCAGCCGGCTAATTGCTAACGCACTTTCGTTTGTTTTACTAATGGTAATGAACGTATCATTCCCTGCTAACGTTCCAACAATCTCTGTTAAATCACTATCGTCTAACATCCCTGCTAATACAGTTGCATAACTAGAGTTAGGGGTCGTCTTAATCACGTTCATAAATTGGACTGTCGTACATGATTCAACACTATCGTGAATTGCGTCATACAACCGTTGATGCTTATCTTCATTATCGACATGTAATTGTGCATAATAAGTTTTGCCGTGCTGATCACTAACTTTAACAATATTCAATGCATGAATATCCCGTGAAACGGTTGCCTGAGTTGCAGTAACCCCATTCGCTTCTAAAAGTTTTAATAATTGTTCCTGAGTATTTACATGGTGCGTATTAATAATTTCTAGAAGCAATTTGCGACGGTCACGGTGATTCATGATATTCATTCTCCTTTTGTATAATCATTCAGCTTATTTTTATATTAACTCATTTTATCCAAAAAAAGAAGAGGCCGTTATTTAAAACGAACCTCTTCTTTTTGATTAAATTAGTTATTTTTGCTTTTGCTTACTCAAAGTGGAATGGTTAATTCCATAAACAAAGTAAATTACCAATCCCGCTAAGAACCAGAAACCTGCATAAAGTTTGGCATCGCCACTTAGTCCGAGAAAGACCATCAATGCTGCCAAGAATCCAAGAAATGGCATCACAGGATAAAATGGCATCTTAAAATCAGGATCTTTAATGTCTTTTCCTTCCCGTTGCCGCAAAGCGTAAATTCCCAAGCAAACAAACATGAAGGAAATCAAAGTCCCGGCGGAAATCAGTTGTGAAAGGAAAGCAAATGGTAAGAAAGCACCAATCAAAACCGCACCACAAGTTAAGACAAGTAAAGCATGGTTAGGACGATTCTTGGCATCTAATTTACCAAGCCATTTTGGTAACATCCCGTCTCGACCAAAGGAATAAATCAGTCGTGACCCAGCAAGTGTCATCCCAATTAAAGCCGTAAACATCCCTACCACAGCAATGGTTTGAACAACGACTGCAACCATTGGATGATTAATCGCACGCAGGGCCATACCAACTGGTTCAGCTGAATTTGCGTACTTAGCATATGGCATTACACCAATCAGAACGACACTAACCGCTACAAAGAGCACCACAGCAATCAACAGCGAACCAAGAATTCCCCGTGGCATCGTTTTTTGAGGGTTAACTGCTTCAGCTGAGTTAGCAGCAATCGAATCAAATCCAATATATGACAGGAAAATCATCGAAACCCCAGCATAGATTCCTTGCCAACCACCAAATGCTCCATTGGTCGTCATACGATATTTAGGAACAAATGGAACAAAGTTAGCTTTTTGCACTGCAAACGCCCCAACAACTACGAACAGCAGAATGGCAAACACCTTGAGAATAACCAGCAGATTTTCAACTCGCGCTGCTCCTGATACCCCCTGCGCAATCAAGAGAGCAACCGCGATAATAACAATGACCGAAACTAAGTCGACAATCCCGCCATTATTACCAAAGGTGTTTGATAAGCTATTTGGTAGTTTCACACCAAATTGGGCAATCAGAGCCCGGAAGTTGGCGGAAAGTCCAGAACCAACGAAGGCCAACGCAATAAAGTATTCAGCTAGTAGTGCCCAGCCGGCGATCCAACCAAAAAATTCACCAAAGATAACGTTAATCCATGAATAGGCGGAACCAGCAAATGGCATGGCCGCTGACATTTCAGCATATGCAAAGGCCACCAAACCAGCCACCACCGCAGCCAGAATAAATGAGATAATCACCGCTGGTCCTGCATGTTGGGCCGCCACTTCGCCTGGTAGTGTAAAAATCGAAGCAGATACAATTGTTCCCACTCCAAGTCCTAGAAAATCGCGAACCCGCAGTGTTCGGGCAAGGTGAGCATCCTTAATTTCATAGGTACTCGGATCTTCCTTCATCGTCATTCTCTTCCAAATACTCATACACATCTCTCCCCTGTATATTTCACGGAAGCATCGGCTTCCAAACGTGATTTGTGATAGAAATCTTATTTAATTCTAATAATTCTACCATTATTTACTATCATCCGCAATTTAAAAAGCCTTGAATTTTTTAATTCAAGGCTTTTTCTTATTCAGCAGCGAGCGCTTCAATTGGATTCAATTTGGCCGCTCGCCGAGCAGGCAATAGTGCTGCGAGGAAAGAAATGATTAACGCCGCAAGAAATGCGAAAATCACGTTTCCAAACGTTAGTTGAACGATATTGAACTTAATCAATCCATAAAAGGCACTATTAATTCCCCACGTTACTAACAAAGTAATCACGAGAGCGAGCACTGCTGCAAAAAGACCAATTAAGATAGATTCGGAAGTAAATAGGCTGCGAATATCAACCTTTCGTTCCCCAAGGGCACGTAAAATGCCGATTTCCTTAGTCCGCTCTGATACCGACATGTACATCGTCACGATAATCATCAATGCAGAGACTAATAGTGAAATTGCAGCAACGCCTGCCAAAATACTGGAAGCTAACTTAACGTAGCTATTAATCCGTTTCAACATTGAACCGACAGTAATGGTACCAAAAACACGGCGTTTTTGTGAACGGAGTGCATCAATCCGATCAGCAACTGTCTGGACTTGATCTAGGCTAGCTACTTTGACCGCCAGGAAGTTAGGCCGTGTATCGGCATTTTTGTCCTTCAATGCTTGATAAACCGTTTCGTAATTAATCGCGGAGCCACCTGCAGTAGCACTATCTACCAACCCCACGACCTTTACCGGCACTTGCACCGCGACCGGTTGTCCCTGCTGGTTAATCCAATTAAATGTTAAATTCAATTTTTTACCAACAATTTTCCGATAGCGTTTTGCGCCCATCATTTGGGCAGCTTCCTGCTTACCAATGACCATTTCGCCCCGGTGTGGTTCATGACCATGCTTAATTGAATCAGCCTTATCATTAGCATTCCAGGTGCTCAGCGCTGTTCCACTTTGCACCTTGCCAGTTTTCGCCACTTCCAAACGGTACGTCGGTAACGTATATCCCTTTTCAACCTTTTGGACACCAGATAACTTATTCAGCCGCTTAATCTGACCTTCGTCAATCATCCCTGCCTGGGGATCACCGGCCATATTTTGGAAGGTTCCCATTAGTTCCTGCTGATTCATTTTCCGGCCAGTTGTATTTTTCAACACTTGAATAACCCGCGGATTGGCCACTGAGTTAATTTGTTGTTGGATATACCGATTAACCCCGTTACCAAGACCACTGAAAATCATAACCGCAAATAAACCAATGGCTACCCCAACCATAATGAGGGAGTTACGCCAAAAATTATACATTAAATGCTTAAACGAAAACTCATAACTAGCATGAGCAGGCAGTTTCTGCGTTTGAATATGGGTCGGATCATCCGGAATCTGGTAAGCAGACTTTAATCGCTCATCCTGGTCAATTTTACCATCCGCCATATGAACAATCCGCGTCCCATGATTAGCCACTTCAGATGAGTGCGTTACTGCAATTACTAGTTTGCCATCCTTAGCAATCTCATCCATTAGCGCTAGTACTTCCTGAGTGTTCTTAGAATCTAATGCCCCGGTTGGTTCATCGGCAATAATGATCTGGGGGTCACTAGCTAACGCCCGGGCAATGGCGACCCGCTGCTTTTGGCCCCCGGAAAGATGCTTGGGATATTTATGGATTTGATCAGTTAGCCCAACCTTAGTTAGCAACTCTTCTGCCCGTTGCTTTTTCTCAGCTGACGAAAGAGTGGTCATATCTAATGAAACTAACACATTATCCAAAACCGTTAAATGAGGGATCAAATTATATGATTGATAAATATGTCCAATTGTTGAGCGTCGATACTCATCTAACTGCTTTTCGTTACGATGATCAAGCAACTCACCATTCACTTTTACTTGACCCTTAAATTCACGATCAAGGCCACCAACAATGTTCATTAAAGTTGATTTTCCACCACCAGACTCTCCTAAAATAGACACAAACTCGCCCTTTTCAAAGGAAAGACTGATTCCTTTGAGCACGGGAAATTCATTATTTCCCAGGAAATATGATTTAAAAATGTCGTTTAATTCTAAAAACGCCATGTACGCACCTCACCTTTCATGTCGTCCCTACTTGGTTTGCTTTATTTTACCATCATTAATTTCAAAAATGCGATCGGCATATTTACGTAAGCGTAGGTCATGAGTGACCACGATCACCGTTTTATTTTTCTGCCTGGCGAGCCGTTGAAATTCTTGACCAACCGCCGCACCACGTTCACTATCTAAGGCTGCGGTTGGTTCATCCGCCAACACTAGCGACGGATTAGTATACAATGATCTCGCTATCGCTACCCGTTGATTCTGGCCACCCGATAGTTGATCCGGATATTGATTCTTTAACTGGAAAATATCGAGCTCACGCATTAGCTGATCTAATTCTTCTTGATTGAGATTACCATTTGGCTTGACCCGATCAACTAACTGAAATTGTTCCGCAACCGTTAGATAAGGGAGCAGATTATAGGACTGCAGAATAAAGCCAATTTTATTTAAGCGCAGGCGTTCAAGTTCGCGATTATTCATATTCTGAATATCTTGACCATCAATTAACACTTGCCCTGAACTAGGTTTTATCAATCCACCAGCAATTGTCAGGAAGGTACTCTTTCCCGAACCAGACGGACCTAAGATCAGGGTTAGTTCGCCAGCTTTGGCTTGAAAATTAATGGCAGATAACGCTTGGACTTGCCCAATTCCCGTGTCAAAAGTCCGATTAACATTTTTTAGTTCAATTGTTGCCATCATCTATCCTCCTAAATTGCATCTAATGGATCGATCTTGGTGATAATGCGCACTGGTAATAGTGCACCAATCGTTCCTAAAACAATTAAGCTCAAACCAATCAGCAAGGTTAATGGCCAATTAATGAGTAGTGGCACTGCTGATGGGATAACTAATGCGGTCCCCGAGGTCAGAAATAAACCAATTAAGACACCAGCGATCATCAGTAACGTCGCTTCAGCAAAGGTCGCCCGAATGAGCGTCGAAACCGGAATCCCTTGGGCTCTTAAAACAGCATATTCTGGTAACTTCTGCATGGTCAAAATATAAAGGAAGACAGCAATCACAATTAATGAAATCACCATCAAAAAACCAATCATAAATAGGAATGTAGTGTTTTGAGCTGCATAACCTGGCAATTTTTGAATAAACTGATTGGCCGTATATTTTTTCAGCTGTGAATGATGGTGGACCGTTAATGCTCGATCAGCAAAGATTCCGCTTGCCACAAACTGATTTCCCATTCCCTTTAATTCTTGCCAAGTTGACAATGAACCAATGGCTAATGGTGCAATATTTAATTTAGCATTTTTTACAAAACCAACTATCCGATAGGAACGAGACTGGTCAGCCAGTTTAACTTGATTACCAACTCGGTATCCTTTATCACGCAGCGAGGTATCAAGAACAATTTCGTTTTCCTTAGTCGGCTTATGACCAGTCGTCAATTGTAACTTATGGCGATACAGGTACTGTTCCTTAGAAATTCCCATAAATTGAATTGATTGTTTATCTTGATGGTGCGTAGTAGCCTTTTTTAAGACAACTGGCACCGTGCCAACCAACGCTTCATGGTCACTTAATTTTCTGGTTTGCTGTTTAGTAAGTATTGATTGACTGAGATTATCATTAGCATCCTTATTTAAATAAACCGTCTTAGTGTCCCAGGCACGGATCGCCGCCGTATTTTGATTAGCTAGTCCGAGCATTAATCCCGTTAACATAAACATGAGATAGCCAATTAACGCTACCATTCCAATAATCAAACCGTAGTGGAGTTTATTATGCTTAATTTCACGAATTGCTAAAAACATCGCTATCCTCCTATGATCCCCACCAACGCTGCTCCGAGCCGTTGGATAATTGCAAGCTGATCCCCTGGATTCATCAAACATTCCTGAATCGTTTGGTGACATAGCACCATGATTGCCCACTGTTGCGCATTCAGCTGTCGATATTTAACACCCTGAGCTGCTAAAAAACCCTCGTTTGATTCATAATAATTCTTTAAAAACGCCGCATAGTCACTCTGCTGGATCTGCTTCATTAGTGTTTCGATCGTAGTTTGGTAATCATGCGCATCCCCAATTTGCTGAACCAACCTTTCCGGATGCAAATCTAAATCCTTAATTACGGTCATTAATAACCACTGATGAGCATCAACTAAATCCGTAAAGTACTTATAAAAGGTCCCCCGAGCAACGCCAGCCGTTTTTACAATACGAGCTACTTGTGCGGTTGCTAATGGATGAGCACTAAGCTCCTTTAATAAAGCCGCTTTGATGTTCTGTTTTTTCTGGCTAGAAAGATGCTGAAAAGTTTCTGTTGGCATAAGTTTCTCCTCAAGCAAAATTAGTGACACTGTGTCACCATTTAATTTAGATTAATCATACCAGCCTAGTGACACCGTGTCAATTTGGGTAAAAAAATAAGGCCGAGCTTCACACCCGGTCTTATTTTTCTACTAATGGAATCTAAATGGAAGTTAGGCTTCTTCGCCGCCAACCTTAACGATGGCCTTAGAAACCTTACCCAGCTTACCACTAACAAAGTCTTCCACACCATTTAAATCTAATTCGTGAGAGAAGAGTGGCAGTGGATCAACCGTTCCAGATGCCAATAAGGCAATTGAGTCTTCAAAAGTGTATGGGTTAATAAATGCCCCTTGAATAGTCAATTGCTTCTTGAAGACGTCGTAAGTGTTTACTGAGAACTTATCATCTGGGTTTCCAACACCAAACATCAGAACTTGTGCACCCTTGGCTGCGGCGTCTAATGCTTGTTCTTGAGTAGCTGGTAAACCAACTGCTTCAACAACAATGTCAAAGCTGTCTGCAGGAATTTCTTCCTTAGTAGTATTGATGGTCTTTACACCAAAGTGTTCACGGTTGTTAGCTAATTTGTCATCAGAACGACCAGCTAAAGTAACTTCGTGAATACCACGCGCCTTCAAAATTTGGGCAAACAATTGACCTTCAAAGCCATCACCTAATACCAATGCCTTTTGGTATGGGTGAGTTTCCAATAAGTCAACCCCGTGCATTGCACAAGAAATTGGTTCAACAACGGCTGCAGCCTTTAATGAAACATCATCAGGAATTGGGTAAACAACCTTGGCTGGAGCAGTGAAGTATTCTTCAAAACCACCATCACGAGTAACCCCAACTGCATCCAAGTGTTCACATAATTCTGGACGTTGGGCCCGGCAGTATTCACATTGACCACAGTAAATGTTAGGGTCAACAGTTACCCGGTCACCTGGTTTAACGTTCGTAACGGCTGCACCAACCTTAGTAACCACCCCTGAGTTTTCATGACCTAAAACGATTGGTGGAACAGCTGATGCTGAACCAGGTAATCCAGCATAAAGGGCCTTATCAGTCCCACAAATACCTGCATAGGCAGTGTGAACCAACACTTCATCTGGCTTAATTTCAGGAACTTCGTAGTCTTCAACCTTAAGTTCTTTCTTACCTTCTAAAACTAATGCCTTCATTAGTAATACCTCTCTTGTGAATAGTTTAATTTACTCCGTCAGTATACGAAAAAACGGTCTCAATTGTCAAACGATTATCATAACTTCTCCTAAATAATTCCAATCAAAAACTATGATTCCGAATTAAGCTTGGTAAGTGGCAGCAAAAATTCTGAAAAAGCCCGGTGATATTGCCTAAAAATCGGCATTTCCCATTGCGTTACTTTATTTTTTATGCTAACCTAACAAAGGTGTTCAAATATATTAATATTTAATGTGGACATACCTTATTAGCATACGAAAGAAAGGGAGGATTTGGCGTGGCAAACACAAAAAATCAACACCGTAAACATAAACTGATTGAATATGCGAACGGTAAATCTCTTGAGGAAATCAATGGTACCGTTGAAGTTCCTCATGGCAAAGGCTTTTGGCGGACCTTATTCGCCTACTCAGGACCCGGCGCACTAGTTGCCGTTGGTTATATGGATCCTGGTAACTGGTCAACATCTATTACCGGTGGTCAAAGCTTCCAATATACATTAATGACGACCATCCTGATTTCAAGTTTGATTGCGATGTTACTGCAAAACATGGCGGCTAAACTTGGTATCGTAAGTCAAATGGACCTCGCGCAGGCCATTCGGGCTCGTACAGGGAAGGCCTTAGGAGTTATCCTCTGGATCATGACTGAGTTTGCCATTATGGCAACTGATATTGCGGAAGTTATTGGGGCGGCAATTGCATTGAACTTGTTATTCCACATTCCATTAGTCCCAGCGGTCTTCATTACGGTTCTTGACGTTTTAGTCCTGTTACTGTTAACCAAGATCGGCTTCCGAAAAATCGAAGCGATTGTTGCTTGTTTAATTTTGGTAATTCTCTTTGTCTTCGCCTATGAAGTGGCCCTTTCTAAACCAGTTTGGGGCAGCGTCTTCATGGGATTGATTCCTTCTGAAAAGGCGATTGCCAAGGGACCAATTGTTGGTGGGATTTCACCATTAACTGGTTCGCTTGGGATTATTGGGGCTACGGTTATGCCACATAACCTATATCTTCACTCCGCAATTTCACAAACTCGAAAGCTGGACCACACAAATGTTGATGACATTCGTCAAACGGTCCGGTTCTCAATGTGGGATTCCAACATTCAATTAAGCTTGGCTTTTGTTGTTAATGCCTTGCTATTGATCATGGGGGTTGCGGTATTCAAGAGTGGTGCTGTTGAAGACAGTTCATTCTTTGGCCTATACGATGCTCTGAACAATACTTCCATGTTAAGTAACCCAATTTTAATTGGTGTTGCCAAATCTGGAATTCTTTCAACTCTATTTGCGGTCGCCCTATTAGCTTCTGGTCAAAACTCCACCATTACTGGGACCTTAACTGGTCAAGTTATTATGGAAGGATTCGTCCACATGAAGATGCCATTATGGGCACGACGGTTAATTACCCGTTTGATTTCCGTTATCCCGGTCTTGGTCTGTGTCGCCTTAACCGCTCGGGAATCAGAAAATCAACAACACACGGCCTTAAACCTGCTGATGGAAAACTCACAAGTCTTTTTGGCATTTGCCCTACCATTCTCAATGCTGCCACTATTATTAATGACCAATAGTGAAACAGAAATGGGTGAATTCCGAAACCATGTAATTACTCGGATCTTGGGATGGATTTCTGTCTTAGCATTAACATTCTTAAACCTTTACAACCTTCCACAAACTTATGAAGGTTTTGGAATTTGGAACAAAGCGACCTCAGATACATTGGCATGGATTACGATTGTTATTATCCTTGCCCTGCTGATTTGGACTTGTGTTGAAATGGTCATTGGTGACCGACGCTTTGCTGCAGAACATAAGAAGCACACTTGGGAAACTAAGCCAGCAGAAGAAAATTAATTAAAAAAGTCATGGTTTTTGCCATGACTTTTTTATTTTAGAAAATTTCTATTCTGGTCAATAATATCAGTAAATTACTTCAATTCTGAATTAGAGTTGATTATTGGTTTAGAATGATTATAATAAAGATGTAGATAAGAACTATTCTAATTTAAGGAGCGGGTATCAATGAATTTAGTCAACCAAGAAATTGATGATTTTAAAGTTAATGCTTATTACAATGGTGAATTAACCACCGTAGCAAAGGATGATGTTTTAGGTAAATGGAGTATTTTCTTCTTCTACCCTGCCGACTTCTCCTTTGTTTGTCCAACCGAATTAGAGGCTTTACAAGCTCATTATGACGACTTTAAGAATGCTAATGCTGAAATCTATTCAATTTCTGAAGATACCGAGTTTGTCCATAAAGCGTGGGCAGATGCCTCACCAAAAATTGCCCAAATCAAATATCACATGTTGGCAGATCCTGCTGGAAAGCTTGCCCGCATGTTTGACGTCCTTGACGAAGAAAGCGGCCAGGCTTACCGAGGTGTCTTTATTGTTGATCCTGATGGTAAAGTCCAATCTGCTACGATTAACAATATTGGAATCGGTCGGAGTGCCGATGAAATTTTACGGACTCTCCAAGCGGCACAATTTGTTCGTCAGCACGGTGACCAGGTATGTCCAGTCAACTGGCATCCTGGTGATGAGACTTTGAAACCCGGTTTGGATTTAGTGGGTAAGCTTTAAAATTATGGGAGAAACGGTAACGATTCATTTTCGTTATCGTTTTTATCATTTTATTAACAATCTGTCGGAGTTGGTTATCGTCACGCGGTTAAATGGTATAATGTCAGAAAGAATTCTTGGTAACGGCATTCGCCGAACCAAATTGAGGTGAGAGAATTGGATAATAATAACAATCACGACCAAGAAAAACATTTAAGTCGCGTTGAATTATACGACACCCCGAAAAGTCGGAAAAAACCAAAACGGAGTTTATTTAGCCGCAAAGGGAAGCAAACTGCCGCTACTGGTCCAATCAGTAGCACTCAGACTGAAGGTAACGCTAATCGGACTAGCCGGTCTAGCCTAAAAAAAGCTGGTCAACCAAAACGGCCCAAAAAGCCACGTGGTAAAAAGAACGGACGAATTTACAAGATTGTCCTTGGCATTCTATTAGGAATTTTGGCAATTATGATTATCATCTTTGCGATCCGGCAGCAAAACCCGGTTAACAACGACACCGATACCACGGTTTCATCATCAAGTTCATCGAGTTCTTACCACAAGCGGCATCACCGTCGGCACCGCACTTCATCGGTTGACGATGACGATAACCAAGCCACTTATGAGATTCAAACGCCACGCTCAAATACCACCACGACAACCGGTGGCAATAACCAGACAAACCAAAATAGTGCTTCGCAAAACACGAATGACAACCAGCAATCAAATACAAATCAACAACAAAATAGTCAGCAAACTAGTGGTAACCAAAGTAATGGGCAACAATCTAGTACTCAACAAAACAGTGGCCAGCAAACTACTACCCAAAACCAATAATAAATATTAGAAAATTTTCATTTTAGTCTTGACACTAAATTTTGACCCGCATATAATCAGCAGTAATTAAAGGACAAGCCTTATTGCCTCCCTATCCAGAGAGTGATTCGTTAGTGGAAGAATCATTAGTGGTGGTAATGACGGTACCACCTTTATAATTTCCCTCCGAAATAAGGAGGAGCGGGTCGTGTCCGTTACCACACCTTTGAGAGAATATTATTAAATATTCTGAAGATGGGTGGAACCACGCTGATTATGTTAACCAACGTCCCTAGGATCGTTAATTCGGTCCTAGGGACGTTTTTTTCACAAAGGAGAGATTTAGATGGCACAAGTTGCAGTAATGTCACCAAACGGTGAAGTTAATAAAATTGATAAGGACTCAGCAGAAAGTGCTGCAGCCCTTCGTCAAATGGCTGCTTTGATGTTAAAGGCAGTGTTGGCTGATAAATATAACGGCATTCGTTTAGGTGATGCCGTGGCTGAAGATGATCAATTTTGGGTTGACTCTGACAAGGACGACCAACAAGTTTCCGCAGATGAACTCGAAGGCTTAGAAGCTGACATTAAGAAGCTGGCTAAGAATGACGCTAAGGTGGAATTCGTTGAACGTGACGTCAACGACGCCCTTGCTGACGTTAAGGATGACAAGTTCTCAACCGAACTAATCAACGACCATGCTAAAGATGGTAAGGTCGCAATGTACAAGCTTGGCAACGCCTACGCTGTTGCCGAAGCACCGATTCTGGTTTACGGTGACGTGGTTAAAAACTTCAAGTTGCTTTCCGTTGCTGGTGCATACTGGAAGGGCATGTCATCTAACCCAATGCTTCAACGAATTTACGGGACGGCTTTCTATAAGAAGGATGACCTGGCCGAAGATCTCAAGAAGCGTCAAGAAGCTAAGGAACGTGACCACCGAGTAATTGGTAATCAATTGGATCTCTTCTTCGTTGATCCAAAAGTTGGTGCTGGTTTGCCATACTGGATGCCAAAAGGTGCTGCAATTCGGCGGACAATCGAACGTTACATCATCGATCGTGAAGTTGCGGACGGTTACGAACATGTTTACACCCCAGTATTAATGAACCTGGATGCCTACAAAACTTCTGGTCACTGGGAACACTACCGTGATGACATGTTCCCACCAATGGACATGGGTGACGGTGAAATGCTTGAATTACGGCCGATGAACTGCCCAAGTCACATCCAAGTTTACAAGCATCACCTTCGTTCATACCGTGACTTACCATTGCGGATTGCCGAATTAGGAATGATGCACCGTTACGAAAAGTCTGGTGCCCTTTCTGGTTTACAACGGGTACGGGAAATGACGTTGAATGACGGTCACACCTTCGTCGCTCTTGATCAAATTCGTTCAGAATTCGCCAAGATCTTGAAGCTAATCATGAGTGTTTACAAAGACTTTGACATTACTGATTACAGCTTCCGACTTTCATTACGTGATCCAAAGAACGTCAAGAAGTATTATGCTAACGATGAGATGTGGGAAAAGTCCCAATCCATGCTGAAGCAAGCCATGGATGACTTAAACCTCGACTACTACGAAGCCGAAGGTGAAGCTGCATTCTACGGTCCAAAGCTGGATATCCAAACTAAGACGGCCCTTGGTAACGACGAAACGATGTCCACAATCCAATTGGACTTCATGCTCCCAGAACGGTTTGGCCTGACTTATGTCGGTAAAGATGGTCAAGAACACATGCCAGTTATGATTCACCGTGGGGTAGTTGGAACTATGGAACGGTTCGTTGCCTACCTGACTGAAATCTACAAGGGTGCCTTCCCTACTTGGTTAGCTCCTGAACAAGTCCACATTATCCCAGTTTCAGACGACAAGCATGGTGATTACGCCGACCAACTTGGTGCTGAATTACGCGCTGCTAAGATTCGGGTTAACGTTGACCACCGGAACGAAAAGATGGGCTACAAGATTCGGGAAGCCCAAACGCAAAAGGTTCCGTACACCTTGGTTGTTGGTGACGATGAAATGGCTAACGGTTCCGTTTCTGTTCGGAAATACGGTGAAAAGGAACAAAATAGCATGAGCAAGCAAGACTTTATGGATGAATTACTTGCTGACATTGCTTCTTACTCCCGCGCTAAATAATATTCGCTTTACTTGATAACAACAAAACCGGTCTCGTGATGAGACCGGTTTTTGTGTTTCACGTGAAACTTTATAAGATTTGTCCAAGACCATTTATGATTAAAAAACCACCATAGCCAAAAACGATGATGCCACTCACTAAATTAATGCCAACCAAGAGCTTAGCCGGCATCCGATGACGTAAGAGATTAAACGCACTCGTCATCCCAAGATCCCAAACGAATGACGATGTAATAACCCCAATAATAAAGAAAATACTCTCCGCGGTCGTTAACGTCCCCCGACTAGCACCCAACATCATTGTTCCATCAATTAATGCTTGTGGGTTCGCCCAACTAACCACAACGGCCGTCATAATTGCTTGCCGCAAGGTAATCTGATGATCATCACTCGTTAGTGCCCGTTGGTTAGCGGAACGAATGATATTATAGCCAATATAGACCGTCAATGCGCCACCCAACAGCATTACACCCACTTTGATCAATTGGTTATGACTAATCAAAGCACCAATTCCATAAAAGGCCGCAAAACAGAATAATGCATCAAATAGCCAGACAAAAAACGTATACAATAGTGCCCGTGATAATCGATACGATAGCCCATTATTGAACACATAAATATTTTGCATCCCAATTGGTGCCACAAACGCTAAGCCAATTAATAATCCTTGAAAATAGGCCATTGGATCGCTCCTTTCCCCTTTCATTTTAGTATATTTAAGCATTTATTTCTCAAAACCACAACATCAATTCCACTAAACGGGATATACTGTCATTAAGGAGGTTGATATGATGCGAAACTCAGCATGTACGTCCATCATGGTTGGCAAGAAGGCTTCCATTGATGGTTCCACATTTATTGCTCGAAACGAAGATCGGGTCAAAGCGGTTGAACCCAAACAATTTCTCATTCGCCCTGCTGTATCCGGGCGTCATGAGACCTACGTTTCCCCTTATAACAAATTGACTGTGCCCCTCCCTCAAAATGCAATGCGGTACAGTGCGACTCCTCATCTAGATCAAAGTATGGGTCCGAACGAGGAAGATGGTTTTAATGAAGATAACGTTGGTGAAAGTGCCACCGAAAGTGTCTACGCTAATGGTCGCGTTCTGGCTTATGATCCATATATTAAAAATGGACTCGCCGAAGATTCCATGACTACGTTAGTCCTTCCCTACATTCACTCCGCCCGTGAAGGAGTTGAATACCTCGGTAAATTGGTCGCAACCTATGGTTCTGCCGAAGGGAATGGGGTTCAATTTATCGACCAAAACGAAGTCTGGTATATGGAAATCGTTACCGGTCACCAATGGGTAGCGGTACGGATTCCTGATGATTGTTATGCAGTCGCTCCAAACCAGGTCATGATTGAACAAATTGATTTTAATGACCCAGATAACTATATGTGGGCCAGTGGCATTCGTGAATTTGTGACTGAACATAACCTTAATCCTGATCATGATGAATGGAATTTCCGACACATTTTTGGGACACGCACCCGTAAAGATCGGCATTATAATACGCCTCGACTTTGGTATGCTCAACGTTACCTCAGTCCCCAGGCCGCTGCCCATCAACAACCTGAAGATATGGACATGCCATTCATCCGGAAAGCAGAACGAAAGATCGCGGTTGAAGATATTCAACATGTCTTAGGATCACACTTTAATGAAACCAAGTACGATCCAATTGGGGAAGGCGATCCGGTCGATCGACGTCGTTACCGATCCATTTCACTATCTCGGACTGCTCAGTCACATATCCTTCAAGTTCGGCCCCATGCTACTGGTACCCAAGCTATTCAATGGATTGCTTTTGGTATTCCAACCTTCTCAGCGTATGTGCCATTCTTTGCGAATGCTAATGATACGGATGAAAGTTACAAGAACGTTCCGCAAACCATGGACTTTGACCACGCCTTCTGGTTGGATGAAGCACTAGCAGAAATCGTCGAAGCCCACCTGACAGAATTTGCGGAAGACGACTTTGCTTTCATTAAGGAAATGCACTCTTGGACACGGCAAAAGATTCATGAGGTCGATCTCGCAAGTACTCAAAAGTCCGCAGATGAATTAACAAACTTCCTCACCCAACAAAACCATGAAATCGCCCAATATTGCAACCAGAAAACCCGTGAACTAATCTTCAAGTTAATCACAAAGGGGACTGAATTATCAAAATTAACCTTTAAGATGGACCCGAATCTTTAGAATAACAAGTTTTAGTGCCTCACTCGAAATAGTGGGGCATTTTTTCTTGCTATTTTTGTTGTTTGGTTATATAGTTAATTACAAAAGTAACTAACCAACTAAGGAGGGATGATCTGAAATGCACTTTGAATTTGACCAGTCTTCGCCAATCTATCAGCAATTAGCTGACCAGATGGAAGAAATGATCTTCTCTGGACTCTTTCCAGAAGGCGACCAAGTTCCTTCCACCACGCAGTTATCACAAGAGTTACATATCAATCCAGCAACCGTGCTGAAAGGAATGAACACGCTAGTTGATCAGCAGTTATTAGAAAAGCGTCGTGGTCGCGGCATGTTCGTGACCACTGGTGCACAGGAGAAAATCATGGAAAAACGTAAAGAAGGCTTTTATCAAAACTATATTGCAAGTCTGATTCAAGAAGTGACCAAGCTAGGGATTACCGAAGATCACCTACTAACACTTATTCAACGGGGGTATCAAAATGGCAACACTCAAAATTAATCAACTTACGAAACGCTTTGGGAGACACACCATCCTGGATAATCTGGATTTTACAATCGAAGCGAACAAAATCTATGGATTACTTGGCCGTAACGGTGCGGGAAAAAGTACCTTACTCAACATCATTAATAACCGCAACTTCCCTACCGATGGTGAAGTCTTGCTTGATAATGCTTCGATTAACAATAATTCGGTTGCGCTTCAACAACTTTACTTAATGAGTGAAACAAACATGTACCCAAAACGCACCCGGGTTAGCGATATGTTCCGCCTTGCTGATGATGGTTATGGTCAATTCAACTTTGCACTAGCGCATCGCCTTACGAAAGCGTTTGGAGTCCAAGAAAAAGCACACCTTAGTAATCTTTCAACTGGGTTGACTACAATCGCTAAGTTAATTACCGCGCTCTGTGTCAACGCAGATTTCATTTTTCTGGATGAGCCGACGCTCGGGTTAGATGCCGGACACCGGGAACTATTCTATCGTGAATTATTGAAGACCTACGAAGAACGGCCACGGACATTTGTCTTATCAACCCACCTCATTAGCGAAGTTCAGCCACTGGTTGAGCACGTCTGGATTCTTGATGATCATCAGTTCATCTGTAACGAGAACGTCGATGACTTACTAGCGAATGCATACGCCATCAGTGGACCAGCAGAGTTAGTCGATGAATACACAACGGAACTAAAGGTCCTCGATCACCAAACGATCGGCAATATTAAAACCGTCTACGTTGTTCAACCACTTGATGAAACAAAAGTGATCCCTGATCGGGTTAAAATTGAACACATTGATTTACAAAAAGCCTTTATGGCTTTAACAAATGGGGAGGAGAATTAAAATGAAAAAATTACCAATGGTCTATCGACAATCAATGCGCTCTTACTTCATCGTTTTCGGAATCGCCCTCGCCACAGTTTTTGGCTTGCAACTATTGAGCCTAATTTTTGCAGGAAGCCATATCGACCTCAATATTAATGATTTCATCGATGCTTTCAGTGGACAATTTATCGCCATTGCCTTTGGAATCTATGGGCTCTTCTACTTAATGGTCCCCTATCGTGAATTCAAACTCGGCATTCAAAATGGTCAAACCCGTTGGCAGATTTGGCTGAGTGACCTGCTGGGAATTGTTACGATTACTCTAATCACTTTTATTATCTGGTTAATCAGTGTCGGATTCCAGCACCAAGATTGGCTAACC
This sequence comes from Limosilactobacillus sp. C0001E2, assembly GCF_056590915.1. Lineage (NCBI taxonomy): Bacteria > Bacillati > Bacillota > Bacilli > Lactobacillales > Lactobacillaceae > Limosilactobacillus > Limosilactobacillus sp. C0001E2. Next base: position 55,513 of record NZ_JBWPXC010000004.1, read on the forward strand.
ATTACCGGTATGTTGTTATTAATGCTCGACGGGATTACTTTTTCCTATGCAATCGGTAGTGGCTTTGGCCTGCTACCACGTAAATGGAAAATCATTGTGGCAATTGCCCTACCAACCATTTTCATCTTGGTCTTGATCCAAATCATTCGTTTGATGATCAACCTGTGGCATCCAAGCGAGGCAACCCTGAACACTTTAGCCAATATTTTCAACTGGCAAGGTTCATGGGCGCTATTTGGCCTGCTCTGGTTAGCAATCATGCTCGGTATCAGCTACCTGTTCACGATGCACCAACAATTACGGCGGGACTAGCCCGTGCGTCAATTAATACAATTTCTTAAACTCGTCACTTAATGGCGAGTTTTTTTCATAATGATTATTATCTGCTAGAATAGACACTGAATCGGGCCATTAGTTCAGTTGGGAGAATGTCTGCTTCGCATGCAGGAGGTCGCGAGTTCGAATCTCGCATGGTCCATTGGGAGTAAGGTCAACGTTTCTATTTTGGTAGATACGTTGGCTTTTAGTTTCTATACTAAGGAGTTGATTACTAATGACTGAAGAAAAATTAACAACGCCCCAAGTGGGTTCCAAACTGCGCCACCAAATTTTACGCATGCCCGCTGCCGTTAAAGAAGCAACAGGTATTTCAATCTACGGACGGGTTATTCGGAGTCTCATCTTTTCAACTGACCTGGCCATCATTAAAAATTGTGATGCTGACGCTGTTTTTGCCGTTTACCCATTTACGCCGCAACAAGCTATTAGTAGAGCCATCATCGAGGCTGCTGATGTACCTGTTTTCTGTGGTTGTGGTGGCGGTACCACCAAGGGTGTCCGTACCGTTTCACTGGCAAAGGATGTTGAAAGTCAAGGCGCCTTAGCAGTCGTTTTAAATGCACCCATTACCAATCTCAACTTGCGGACTGTCACCCAAAACATTGATATTCCAACGGTGATTACCGTCGTTAGTCCCGATACGGACATTGACGCACGAATTCGTAACGGTGCGGTGATGATTAACGTTGCCGGTGGCAAAAATACTGCAGCCATTGTTGCGAAAATTCGGCAAACCCATCCTGACCTGCCAATTATCGCCAGTGGTGGCAAGACCGAAGAAAGCATTCAGGAAACTATCAAAGCTGGAGCAAATGCGATTACCTACACCCCGCCAACCAGCGCTGAACTCTTCTCATCCATGATGGATACCTATCGCGAGCCAGCGGTTAAGCAAAAGCTCGGTATATCAATTCCCCGCCGTATTCAAAATAATCTCAAAAAACATTTACATAAATAACTACCAATCCCCCGAAGCGTACTTTAACGATTCGGGGGATTTTAATTACACTAATTCAACTCTCCATGGTGATTTTTCCGAAAAGTAGTCGGTGTTATTCCTAATCGATTTTTGAATAGGCGAAATAGGGATGATGTATTTTGATACCCTAAATGCTCGGCAATTTTGTCAGTTGTCCAGTTCGTATCTAACAATAAGCTTTCGGCCGTCAATAGCCGTTTCCGATCTAACAATTCACCAAATGACATTCCGGTACTTTGTTTAAGCTTATTTCCCAGGTAATTTTTATTGTAATTAAATTTCTGACTTACTTCATCTAGGGAAACATCACCAAAGTGCTGATTAATGTACTCCATAACATCATTAATGGTCCTGTCGGGCGTATTCAAGACATTCATATGCATGACTTGCGGCTCGGGCAAACAGCTTAACGCTGCCTTCATTAATAACTGACTCGTTTCATACGGTCGAACATCAGCTAAAACGTAATACATTAACTCTTCCCAAATCGTAATTCCTTCTGGAGTTTTACTTAAATCATAAATTAAATAATTATCATGATTGGCTCGTTGAGTTAATGCATTATACATAAAACGAATTAAACCACCATTGGCTGGTTTAATGTCGCTAATAAATCCAGTAGGTAAATTATCAATATCCAATAATACATTTACTAGCAAATCATTGGTCCCCATGTAACCATACCGTTGGATCAGGGAACGATCCATTACCAGTAATTCACCAGGTCTCAGCGTATATTCACGACCATTTAACTGCTGAATTGATCGTCCGGAAAACTGATAATTAAATTCTATAAAACTGTGCGTATGCGCTGGCATATAGGAATAGCGATGCTGTTTCGTAACACTGACCCACGAATTCTTAAAAAATCACTCCGCGGTATCTTTGGAATAATCCCCGGACCATAGCCAAGCCCCATATAATTAACGTTTTTACCCCGATTGATTCGCTGCTGAATTTCAATTTGATCTTCCTGAAGAAGTAATAATCGTAATTTTTCCATACCAATTCCAACTTTTTAATTGTTAAACATTCAAATCACTGTTATATCAGTAATTATAATTTGTGATCCTGTGATCTTGCAACTAAACCACTCAGTTTTTGATATTGTAAGCGCTAACAATAAATCATAAAGTAAATACTGGAATTATCTTTTAAGTATTTTAGATTGAGAGGCAATTATATTGGATAATAAACAACTTGTATCAGAATATCGACCGCTCGCTGCGGCCGCCGGAATCGGTTCAATCCTGGGTTCCGGGATTATTGTTGGCTTGTCAGCAACCATTACCGTTTGGCAAAAAGGGTTAGCCCTGTCGAACAGTCAGGTGGGAATTATCTCTGCTGCCTTAACTTTTGCAATTGCCATCGGGGGATTTTTATCTGGTGCTGTTAGTAAATCATTTGGTTTAATTCGTTCTTTTAACTGGACCAATTTCTTCTACGCCCTGGGAACATTAATTTGTGTTTTCACCCCTAATTACTTAGTCCTATTACTAGGGGTCATTATTACCGGATTAGCTTCTGGAATTGATTTACCCCTTAGTTTGACTGTCATCTCGCATGATGCCCCAAACGAAAAGGTATCATCAAGTCTCGTTTCATCTACCCAAATTTATTGGCAAATTGGGATTTTTATTTCATACATTTGTTCATTCATCGTTTCTAAAATGGCGGGTGCTAGTGGAGCACGGGTAGTATTTGGTATTTTAACTGTTATTGCCGCAATTACTTGGCTATGGAGAACTAGTTCCAAAAAGTTCAAAGAATTTCACACCGCTGGTGATCAGCTCCGTACTGACGAGGAATCAACATCCGATACAAAAATGAGTAGTTCTTCAGCTTTGAAGACACTCTTTGCAAACAATAATAAACATCGCTACCTTGGTTTATTTTGCGGAATCTTCATCTTCTATATTTTCTGGAACCTATTAGCAAACACCTTTGGTCAATTCCAGACCTTTACCCTTGTCCAAGCACACGCTTCACAAACATTTGCGACTGGTGCCGGAATTGTTCTGAACTTTGTCGGTTTAGCAGCTGTCACAGCTTTCTCATCCGTTGCATCAAGTCCTAAACGAAATACATTCTTTGTAATTGGAATGATTATCCAAGCAGCCGCCATGTTTGGACTAGCAATTTCCAGTCATGCATTGTGGCCAATTGTTATTGCCATCGGTTGCTACAACATCGGTAACAATATTGCCGGCGAAGCAATCTATAAGGTTTGGACACAAGAATCATTTCCTGTTGAAACTCGGGCTTCGATTCAAGGATTTATGAATGGGTTCTCTCGTTTTGCCTGTGGTTTATTTGCCTTTGTGACCCCGGCCCTCGTAATGCCAAATGTCATCCGTTACACCATGTTTGGGTTTACTGCCCTAATCATCATTGGTTTTATCGCGGGACTTTGCGTAATCGCGTTGGAGAAAAAGTATGGCATTATTCAAAACAATAAGAAAGAAGATTAGTTATCAATGGCTTTTACATTTCAAATTAATAATGATGTTGAGTTTAACCATAACCAAGCCTTCCTAAAAAAGGCCCAACAGTTAACACCCACAATTAAGCGTACCAAGGTCGATCCGGTAGCTCTGGTTGAAACCGTTAAGGATGATCACAAACTAAATTCAATTGGAATTAAAAAAATTGATGCCGTCGAAAACCTACCAAAGCATTTAATGAAACGGGATGATCATGTCACGCTCGACTTTGGCAATCATTATGTGGGCTATTTCAAAATTAACATTCAACACGTTGGTTCCCCACAAGACGCGCCATTAACCCTCAAGCTTAAATTCGCTGAGGTTCCTGCTGAATTAGTTTACGATTCTGCGAACTATGACGGCTGGCTAAGTAAATCATGGATCCAAGAAGAAGTCATTCACATTGACCATTTGCCAGTAGAACTTAAATTACCCCGGCGTTATGCGTTTCGCTACGTTGACCTGAAAGTCATTGATACTTCGCCAAAGTGGTCCGCATCCTTTGATAATGCTGAAGTAACGGCGGTTAGTTCCGTCACGACACCTCAGTTGCCGAAGTTAGCAGATCCAGAATTACAGTCAATCTATAACGTTAGTGTTAAGACCCTCCAAGATTGTATGCAAGCCGTCTTTGAAGATGGCCCGAAACGCGATCAAAGGCTATGGCTAGGTGACCTGCGGCTTCAAGCATTAGCTAATTACGCTACCTTTCACAATGATGATCTGGTAAAACGCTGCTTGTACTTATTTGCGGGAATGACGGCCAAAGATGGTCGAATTCCTGCCAACGTCTTTACTAATGGCGAGCCGCAACCGGACGATACATTTTTACTTGATTATGGGCTCTTCTTCACTTCAACACTCAATGATTATGTGGCCGCAACCAACGATATATCAATACTACAAGATCTCTATCCCGTTGCTAAAAAGCAAATTCTCGTCGCTATCCAGTCGATCAAAGATGGTCATTATCAATTTGACGATAACTACCCCGTATTTGTTGATTGGTCTAATGACTTTGACAAAACAACGGCAGGTCAAGCCATTCTCATTTATACGTTTAAACAGTTTGTTAGTCTAGCACAACGTTTAAATGAAACTGCAGATGTCATGAAAATCAGTGCAGTCATCAAGCAATTATCTGACTCCGCAATGCATGACCTATTTGATCCTCAACAAAAACTCTTCGTTTCTGGGCCTCATAAAGAGGTTAACATCGCCAGCCAAGTCTGGATGGTCCTGGCCCAAGTAGTTACTGGATCCCAAGCCGCCACTGTCATGAAGACTGCTAAGCAAAAGCTATTCCCAATTACCGGGATTGCTACTCCCTATATGTATCATCACATCACAGAAGCTTTCTTCTGCGCTGGATTAAAGGATGATGGTACTGAATTATTAAAAAACTACTGGGGCAAAATGATCAAATTAGGTGCTGATACTTATTGGGAAGCCTTTGAACCTGAAGATCCTGATTATTCACCATATGGCAGTCCGATCGTTTCTAGTTATTGTCACGCTTGGGGATGTACTCCCGCTTATTTGATTAAAAAGTATTTAGTTAATTAAGGAGCTCATTATGGATACTGCAAATAAACCAAAAATGGATAAAAAGACATTTTCACTAGTCGTCGTTGCTGGGACTGCATCATATCTTGACTCTAGTTTGCTAGTTAGTCTTGGGGTAGCCCTCCCAATTTGGACCAAACTAATGCACCTCACACCGCTGATTACCGGTTTTATTTCGACCCTTTTAACATTAATGGTGGCATTAGGCTCTGTAACTGGTGGTTGGCTCTCTGACCGTTTTGGCCGGGTCCGGGTCTTTAACTTAGATATTCTTTTTGTTGCTATTGGGGCATTAGTAATCGCATTTGCCCCAAATTTAACGATTTTACTAATTGGGACGATTATTGCTGGTTTAGCATCTGGTGCTGACCTGCCAACCTCTTTAGCCGTCATTTCAGAACGAACTTCCGATAAAATGTACGGTCGGTGCATCACAATTACGCAGATTTTCTGGACAGTCGGGATCCTCCTATCCCAATTTATTGGCTTTCTAACTTCAGGAATGACCGTCGGCTCTGTTCGGTGGATTTTCGGGGTCATTGCTTTGGTTGCCTTTACTAACTGGTGTGTTCGAGCATTCTCTAATAAATTTAAGAATGTTGAAGCATCCCTCCAAAAGGCAGAAGCTGACAATACCGAGGATCAGCAAGAACAACAAAAGGTTAAGTTAAGCGATATTCTAAAAACCAAGCAATATTTAAGCGTCCTCGTTGCTCTAACCCTGTTTTATCTCTTCTGGAACTTACCTGCTAACACATGGGGATCCTTTGTTAACTACTTCCTTGTGACCGTTTCTCACCGAACACAGGCGTATGCTACCTTAATCGCTTTGATTGCTAACCTCTTTAACCTAGCTTCTAACTCGATCTACGTAAAAGTTTCTGATACTAAATACCGTTATCCCGTAATGTACGGGGCCATTATTATTGGGTCCTTAGCATTCCTCTGTGCTGGGATTTGGAGTTCCATCTGGTGGGCATTCTCAGTTGCCTATGTCCTTTATTCAGCAACTAACACCCTTTGTGGGGAACCCATTTATAAGATTTGGACGCAAACCTTCTACCCCGTCGATGTCCGTGCTTCCATCACTGGGTTCTCATACGGCTTCGTTCGGTTCTTTACCGCCATTTTCTCGTTATTCACGCCAACCCTAATGGCCTGGTCAGTTCAGAACTTCCTGTGGATTATCTTCGCCTGTGCCTTAATTTCTGGGGCATTTGCAATCTTAATTGTTAGAATGCTGCATACTCGTGGCCTGGAATAACATTACTGCTTATCAAAAGGAGAAATTATCATGAAAAACTATTGGATTTGGTTCCCCGGAGATTTTGAAATTCATGAAGGGATGCTTCAAAATTTCACCAGGGAAGAACGCGGAATGCGGTGGCCAGCTTATTGGTACATTGATGATTGCTATAAAAACGTTAAATTTGAACATTCCTATGATCTTCATACCCCAACGACCTTCACTGTGCATACCCATCAGCAGGGTTACATCACAATCAATGACACTAAATATCGGGTAAATGAACCAATCACTTTAAAGCCTGGTCATCAAAACATTGTTATATATATCTTTAGTGCCGATGAACTACCAACTGTCTGGATCGAAGGTAAATTAATTCACTCTGACCCTAGTTGGCTAGCAGATAACTACGTGATTCAACGTCCTGTCGGTTATAGTGATTTGTTTACCAAGCAAACTGATAACCCATCCCATATCCCTTATGCACATAAAGAAATTGCGCCAGTAAATTCCCACTCACAAAATGGTGGATTGTTGGTCGATTTTGGCAAAGAAATCAATGCTTCACTTAAATTTAATAACTTAAAAAAAGCCATTACGGTTTGTTACGAAGAGTCCCAAACTGAAGCGTTAGACATCAAGATGTGCTACTATCAGCAATCTGGTATCACTGAACATACCAAGATTCCTAAACGCGCCTTTCGGTACCTGTTCATACCCGACTTTACAGAGCCATCAATCGACGTAACTGCTGATTGTATCTTTCTACCAATGACAAACCATTCATCCTTTTCTTCCGACAATGAATTGGTGAATAAAATTTGGGATGCTTCAATTCGGACATTCAAATTGTGCAGCGATTTATTCTATATTGATGGTATTAAACGTGATCGGTGGATTTGGGGCGGCGATGCTTATCAAGATAATTTCATTAATCAATATTCATACTTCAATGAAGATGTTGACAAACGAACCATTCTCGCCCTGCGTGGCCACGATGAAATTCACCAGCATATTAATACCATCGTTGATTACTCCATGCTCTGGGTCATCAGCATTTATAACCATTATCAAATGACAGCAGATAAAGAATTTTTACAAATAATTATGCCCCGCATGGAACAAATGATGGACTATCTATTAGCGCAAACCAACGACCTAGGATTTATCTACGGTCGTGATGGTGACTGGATTTTCGTGGATTGGTCAGAAATGGACAAAGATGGTACGGTCGCTGCTGAGCAAATGTTTCTTCTTCAGTCATTAAAATCCATCATGACCGCGAAAAAAGTCCTGGGTCAAACGGCTACAAAGTATCAAAAATTATTTAAATCATTAAAAGCAAATACCCTGAAATATTTCTGGGATGATGAAAAAGGAGCCTTCATTGATAGCTATGAATCTGGAAAGCGCCACGTTACTCGCCATGCTAATATTTTGGCGGTCCTATTCGACATTGTTGATGAAGAAAAACAACAATCGATTTTGAAAAACGTGCTTTTGAATGATCAAATCACCCAATTGACGACCCCTTATTTCAAGTTTTTTGAACAAGATGCATTGTGTAAGTTAGGTCAATTATCCCAGGTGTACCAAACGATCCAAGATTACTGGGGTGCGATGATTAAACTAGGTGCAACAACAATTTGGGAAGAATATGATCCCACCGTTTCTGGAAAAGAACATTACGCCATGTATGGTGATCCCTTTGGTAAAAGTCTTTGTCATGCCTGGGGTGGAAGTCCAGTTTATCTACTAGGACGGTACTTCATGGGTCTTCAGCCCACTGCCCCTGGATATGCAACATTTACAATTCATCCTCACCTATCGATGTTTAACGAATTACAATGCTCTTTGCCAGTTAAAAACGGTTCCGTTTACTATCATGTTCATGATGGCAAAATTGATCTACGAACTGATCGCTCTGGTGGGACCGTAATTACCGACTCAGGGAGGATTGAGTTACAGCCACAACAAACCGTTACAATTGCTAATAACTAAATAAGTTTAATCCCCCGAATCGTTAAAGTACGATTCGGGGGATTAGTATTATATAAATATTTTAGTCACTAGCTAATGACATTAACTGTTGAGTAATAATGGGATCATAAAATAGACGGTAACCAGCATCATTCGGATGTGTTCCCGAACCGCCAACTGAATGGTTCCCACCATTTGCATCAACATCATCATAGGAATAATCGTGCTGATATTGAGGAATAAAACAATTCATATTTTCACCTTTAAAAATATCGGCCACTTTGATAGACCATTTATGAACTATTTTAACCGAAACATCATGCATAATTTTTTGCACACGGAGGTCACGAGCCGGCGTTTTATGGGTAGCAATATACAGAATCTTGGCACCTTGATACTTCGTTTCCAAAAGATAACAAATTTTTTCTAAGGCACCACAATAAGTTTCCAAATCAAAGTTATCATGATAACCATATGTAACTTTTCCAAATACATCCGGATCATCAGTAACCTTGGCATATGCATCATTGGCAATTGAATCAAATCTGGCACCTTTTGAGGAGCATTTTCAATTTGTACAATAATGTTATTCGGATCAGTAGTCCTTGATGTTGCCCCATTTACGCAAAACTTTTTATATTGCATTTGATTGCTTTTACAAATATCCTCCACAAAACTCTTATTCGCTAAATGACCATTCACAATGCTTGTGCCAAACGCATACAAAAGCTTGCCATTTAATTGATTCATCTTTTTCTCCTTCAATCCAATAATTGTTCTTCTTACAAATTTACTTCTTTTGTTCTGCACTCAAAGTTCCTTTTTGAAGACTACTATTCATCACGTTGTTGTGGCCCCAACATTCGCGGTATTTAAATCCAGTCAGCGTCTCAACAATTGTCTTAGTCTTTGGATCAACATCATCCATTGAACCACCATTACGTAGCCGTTTGACTTCTTTCAATAAAATCTTATGAGTAGGAACGTTTAGCTTTAAGAAGTATGATGAAATAATTCCCAAAATAGCTAAAACAATTGGTACCACGGTATACATAATTAAAATGGCCATACGGGTGTCTGATGGTTGCGTCATGGCTTTGGCCTGGAAACCAGTGGCGTCCAAAATCCAGCCAACTAAAATTAAAATAATGCTCCCAAATAACGTATCGATGAACACTTGAACACCGGAATATTGACCTTCACGACGCTTTCCAGTAACAATTTCATCGACATCTGGCATGAATGTAAAGAGGAATTGGCAAGCATTCGTAACACCAGCTCCACCAAAGTTAACCGTTGTTTGTAATACAATGTACCAAATTAGTAAATGAGCAGGACGGAAAATAGCGATCGCCATAATTGCTAAAGAATTACCAATTGTCCACAATGCACCAAACCGGTATGACTTCGGGCCATCCGTTTTTGCTGTATACCAGAGGAAAAAGGTCGTACAGAAAAGACCAAAGGCAAAACCAATTAACGTTGAAACATTAACGGCATTTGGTTCAAGTAATAATACAAAGACAATAAAATATGTCCGAATATCACCCCAAAGCGCCCGAAACATACTTTCTGTAATGTACATAATCATGTATAAATTAAATGATTTGAGTCGAAAAACAGATAAGAAATTCCAGATAATTTCTTTCATTTCGGTCAATGTTGCTTTAAAGCTCTTAACTTGTGTGCCCTTTAGTCCTGCTGCCGTCTTAACATCAGTTGACTCATCATATTTACGTTCATAAACACTCTTGTAAAAAATAAACATACCGATAATGTACAGAATATTAAACACAATCGAAACCCATAGGAACGTCATTTCGTTGTGTTGACCCATCTTGGCAAACATGTAAGTGGCTAGTGAAGAACCAAAAATCGTCCCAATTGCTGATCCATATTGATTAGCACCAGCTAGTTCCGCCCGTTGAACAGAATTTTCTGTCATTTCCGACATAAATGTTAACCGCGTGGATCCCATCAATGGTTGCAAAATAATAAAAATAAAGTAAGCCAGATAGTAAACGAAATGTGGTTCTTGCGGAACCCACAGCCAAATATATGCAAACGCCTCTAAGGGAAGTCCTAGTAATAGCATTCCCTTCCGTCGACCAAATTTACGACCAAAACGCGTTTGGTAAAGGTGATCAGAAATATAGCCAAAAATTGGTGTACAAAATGCTGATACAACTTTGCCAGTTGCAAACATTGTTGTTGCTGCTCCGACAGATAAACCTACAAAAGTCGTCAAATAGAACAGTAACCAAATATTTACAAACCAGTTATTAATGGATGCTGCTTCATACATTCCAAAACCAATCTTATTCCATAATTTCACATGCCCAGTCGGGCTACCTTTTGTCGTACTATTCATTCTTTAAAACTACCCTTCTATACTAATATCCTCAACTATTCTTAAACTCCGTATTACCAATAAGTAACTCGGCGATAGTTTGGAAGATTATACTTGTATTGTTGTTCAGTTTTATATACCGATAGCTATCTACACACTGCATTATAGCTTTAAATGAAAGCGATTTCTTTACATTTTCTGCGTGGTTTATTGCAAAAAGTGACATTTCAAAAAATGAACTAATAATGCTTTTCCAATCTTGCTCCGAATCAACATCTAATTAACTAAAAAAGCAGATTAAGCAAAAATGATGATGCTTAATCTGCTAAGTTAGTTTAAAGTGCGGTCAAAAATGCTAAAAGTCCGAATGCAATTCCTGGGACATTAGCATAAACAATCGCTAAATCACGAGAGTGTCCATCTAGTCCAAATAGACCATGGATCACCCAAAAAATACAATTGATCGCTGCCACTAATGGCTGAATGGGATTCCCTGGTTGACCGTGCAAGTTATCATAAATTTGAGGAATATAGGACACGTACATCAGTACAGAAACAACCGTTGCCGCAATACTAACAAAATGGAGAAGTTTTAGAACTATTCGTTCATTACCAATATTAAACCGATTATTCATTGTTAGTATCCATTCCCTGCTTAAATAAATAGACAATTGTATTAATATTATCATTATGAATGATATTAATAGCCAAGTAGTGGTGACCACGGTACCAGTACTTTTCTGCTGGAATTTTTAATTCATGCTTCGTTTCAAAGGAACCATCCGCATTTATATTTACCTGATAAGGACGCTTACTTCGATCCACATAAATTTTAATTTCTCCACCATCGGTTACAAAATGCGGATCGTTAGTTAAGTTAAGTTTTCCTAAAACTTTAAAGCGGCCAGCTGGTAATTCATTAACCAATGGGTGTTCAGTATCAGAAGAGCTATCCAATAGTGCAATCGCCGTTTGATTATGCAGCATTGCGACTGGTGATTCTGCCAATTTAATTGGATGAATATTATAGGTGGTACTAATCCCTGTCTTTGGGTTTACTAGAACAACATTGTCTAAGTTTAAATTGGCAATAAATTTATTCTTTCTGAAAGCTGACTCAACAGAGTGCCGAGTATAGAAAGTACAATCTTTCAAATAAATATTACTTACTGGTGAGCGTGAAGCTGCACTTTGAAAATCGATAATACTCTTGCATGGGCTGCAATGCTTAATGTTAGGATTTGTCTTCACATTCTTAATGAAAATATTTTTAATGACTGGATCATGAACATCTAATTCGGGTACCGAAAGAGTTTGATTATAATCGCTATCAAATTGAATTAATCCCCATGTAACCTGATCCATTTCAGAATTTCTAAAGTAAATATTTTTAATATAGCCACCCCGATAAGCATTCGTCTTTAACTTCAATGCGTGGACTAGCCCAGGGCCACCAAATTTGACATTTTCAATAAAGATATTCTTAACTCCACCAGACATTTCACTACCGGCAGAAATGGCTGCTGAGTTTCCTCGCTCATTATGAAATTCGCTATTACGAATAATCACATTCTGACAAGGATTATGATGTAGCATCCCATCATTCCCACGAAATGCTTTTAGATCAATGCCATCATCATAAACAGTAACATTAACGTTTTGAATAATGACATTATTACATGCATCTGGATCAATTCAATCATCATTATTCCAACCATATGGTTCATAACCCTTGGTCTTATTACTATGAATGGTAATCCCATCTATTAAGATATTATTGGAGTTCGCTGGATGAACTTGCCAAAATGGTGCATTAACCAGCTTCACTCCTTGAATTAAAACATTTTCACAGTAACTGGGTTCAATAAAGTGTGGACGGAATGAACTCATCATCACCTTATCAGTTTTTTTAACCGGAATGTTGACTGCCTGCCCGTCTTTTAAACCATAAACAGTCGTTGGTCGATGACCATCATCAGTGAAACTCCGTTCGTTTAATGGTACATTCGTTAAATTATCATGACTCAAAATGCCATTCTCTGCATATTCACGGTTATCCAAGGCATGATTTTCAACATGGCGTTCACCCCAGTACCCTTTTTTCCAAGGTCGCCAGTTCCACATATCTTCTCCACCATCTAAAGTTCCTTCACCTGTAATTGCAAGGTCATGTTGTTTTAAGGCAAAAATTAATGGTGAGTAGTTAAAAATATCTGAGCCTTCGTAGCTAGTTTGTACAACCGGATAATATTCATTTGTTCGATTACGCATGAAGCGTAGGGTAGCCCCTTTAGCAATATGCAAATTAACTAAGCTATATAAGCGAATCGCTCCCGTATAGTAAGCACCATCGCTATTTTTAGATTCACCAGCTGGGATCAAGACAGTACCACCATTTTCTTTAGCATCGGCAACTGCCGCCGCAATTGCTTCTCCGTAGTACCATACTTTGCGTTTTTTATAAACTAGTGGCGAATCAGTTTTACTAGGATCCCCTGCTTCATTTCCTTCGGCATAAACTTCATCTCGTTGTTCAATTAAAGGCGCATACTTACTATCAGTAATTTTAAAAATTTTAGCTGCATCAAAGTTGGGAACCGTATTTCTCACTGTTTTTTCAATTTGATAATAGCGCTGATCATCCCAATAAATATCATGTTCATTTATTTTATTTTCCATTACTTCTCACCTTAACTTAAAATAATTGTATGTTTACAGCTGTCATGACCAAGTTCGAACTGTAAATAATCTTCTGTATTCTCTTTAATCAAATTTTTGTTTTGGGGCTTACCATTTTGATAAACCAGTTGTCCATCAATCAAGATCTTATCTTTCAATAGTGTCTTAGGAAGGTCAACTCTAACTTCGTTAACTGTTTGGGGATATTCAATCGTTAAAACACTTTGGGTTGGGTAACGGTTAAATCGAACTGTAATTGGCCCCATTTGCGGTTGAATCGTCCCTTCTAGATGATTAAAGGGCGTTAGATGCGGATGAATCAGTAATTTTTTGAATCCAGGCGCAAGTGGTAGAATACCCAATTGGTATTTCATCATCATAATTAGTGGTCCGCCACTCCATGCATGGTTGCGGGTTCCCATCTTCTTACTCCAAAATTCCCATAAAGTTGGAAATTCATCAGACGCCATTTCACCGTACCGCTGATAAATTCTCCACAATGCAACACTGGGAGCGTTCAACCGATAAAGTGCTTCTAAAACAATCTTTTCCATATAGGGACTAGCGTTAAAAACTTTTTTTAAGACCTGTATCAGAGCTTGCCGATGATTGCTTTGCATTAATCCACTATATACAACAAGCGCATTCGCTCGATCATCTGGATTTTTATTATCAGTTTGATGATAATAAGCATTCTTTTCTTGATTCCAGAAATTCTCTTCAAAATGTTCCGAAATCTGTTTAGCTCGTTCCTGCAAGGCAGGTAATTGTTCACAAGTTGGCTGAATTGTTTGAGCAATTTGGATTACTGAATTCAAGGCAGCATAATACCAGCATTCTTCAATCACAGCTTGATCAGCATTGCTCCCCCAATCCATCCAATCCCAGGTTCCAGCCCGATGGCTTACTAGCCCATTATCGTCAACAGACCAAAGATTCAGGTAGTTAATTAGTTTTTCTAATCCCTTTTGAAATGGTTGTTGATCGCCAGAATACATATAGTACGGCCAAAGATTAGCTACAAACGCCAATGATTGCATTGGCAGTTCGAAATTACCACCGCCTTGTCCACTATCAATAATGGATTGTAATAAATTACCATGTTCATCTAAATTTGGTGAATCAATGCCATTTGGCGCCGTGGTGGGAATTGCTCCCGAAATGTGTTGGAAATTCAAAGCTTGATTGATAGCTTTGTTGAACAGTGCATAGATATTTTGATCTAGTGAGTACGCACCCATTTCCATTTCAATAACAGCATCACCAATCCATTGTGCTCGTTCTCGATCGGGACAATCCATAAATGAATCTCTTACCGTTACGTACAGTGTATCTAACGCCTTCTGATATAGCTTATTCATAAATGGACTATCACTGTCATAACTCCCCATTTTCTGGATTTGATACCCAGATGGCCGAAAGCCAAGGGATAGTACTTGCACATTTTGGGGAATCAGAAAGTTAATTTGATAACCGTTTATCCAACCAAGCGCTTCAAATTCTTGTAGACCTTGACGAGTGTGATAAACATGGCGCACTGAGTCACCATGGCCGGCTGCTTCTTTCCATGTATCTGTATAAATCTCAATTTTCTGATTAGCATCCGAGATCACCTTTAAATAAGGAGTACCTTGTAAGTTAGTTCGATTTTTGATGCTGTAAATTTTTATTCCTGGGTGATCTGGATCATCCTTAACATCCCAGTGATTAAATCGCTTGATTGATTCAACCTTCAAAAATGGAATTGGCCGTTTCACATACCCTTTAAAATGCGACTATGCAGTCGCTGCAGATGACCATTCATGATCATCAAAATCGATTGCGGACCAATTGCCTAAACTATCCGTTGCATAGTAATTAATATCCGGTTCTGCTAAGCGATAAGAACGATCCTGCTGTTTTTCAGCCGGATGATAGGCAGGATTCTTAATAACTGACCACTTCTCATCACTAACTAAACTAACTTTACAGTCAATAGTTAAATCAGCAATCAAGCCGGGTAATCCACCATCAAAGAACCCATAGCCATTTTTCCCGAAGTAAACCGTTAGTATGGCAATCTGATTGATTCCATTGATTAAATACTTAGTAATATCAATTTGATCGTAATAAGCCATTTGAGGTGCTGGGCCATTTTTTACCTGACCTTCAAAAACTACTAATTCGCCATTTATCCATAACCAGTATTTCGATTCAACAGTCATTTTCAAGACCGCTTTTGATGGTTGCTGGTTCACTGTAAATTGGCGCCTAAAGCAGAGCCAATCACCACTATTAACCTGGAAAGATGGTGTGATCCATTTTCCTTTAAATTGATACTTGGATCGATTATCAATTATATTTTCCGCATATGTCATGCTACTTTTCTCCACTTGTATTCACCGAGGCTTTTTTATCCAAACTACTATTCATCACGTTATTGTGACCCCAACATTCTTCATACTTAAAGCCAGTTAATTTTTCTACCACTGCCTTTGTCTTTGGATCAACATCCTCCATTGATCCACCGTTACGTAATCGCTTAACTTCTTTCAATAAAATCTTGTGGTTAGGAACATCCAACTTCAAAAAGTATGAGGAAATAATTCCTAAGATAGCTAAGATAATTGGTACAGCAGTGTACATGATCAAAATAGCGAGCCGAGTTCCTTCCGGTTGAGTCATTGCCTTTTCCTGGAACCCAGTAGCGTCTAAAATCCAACCAACGAGAATCAGAATAATACTACCAAATAATGTATCAATGAAGACTTGCACACCAGAATATTGACCTTCACGTCGCTTCCCAGTAACAATTTCATCGACATCCGGCATAAATGTGAACACGAATTGACAAGCGTTAGTAACCCCAGCTTTACCAAAGTTAAGAATTGTTTGTAAAGTAATAAACCAGATCACTAAATGCGCAGGACGCCAAATTGCAATGGCTAAGATTGCTAAAGTATTGCCGATTGTCCATAAAGCACCAAACCGATATGACTTCGGACCATCAGTTTTAGCTGTATACCAGAGGAAGAAGATCGTACAGAATAAACCAAACGCAAAGCCTACCAATGTCGAAACATTAACGGTATTTGGTTGAAGAAGCAAAACAAAGACGATAAAGTAAGTATTAATATCACCCCAAAGTGCTCGGAACATACTTTCTGTAATGTACATTGCCATGTAAAGGTTAAATGATTTAAGACGAAAGACCGATAGGAAGTTCCATACAATTTCTTTCATTTCAGTCATCGTTGTCTTAAAACTTCTAACTTTCGTTCCATTTACACCAGCTGCAGTTTTAACGTCGGTTGATTCGTCATACTTACGTTCATAGACGCTCTTATAAAAAATAAACATCCCAATAATGTAAAGAACATTAAATACAATTGAAACCCACAGGAACGTCATTTCGTTGTGTTGGCCCATTTTAGCAAACATATACGTAGCCAATGACGATCCTAAAATGGTTCCCACAGCAGATCCATACTGATTAGCACCAGCTAATGCCGCCCGTTGAACAGAATTTTCTGTCATTTCTGACATAAAGGTTAGCCGTGTCGAACCCATTAGTGGTTGCAAAACAATAAAAACAAAGTATGAAACATAGTAAATAAAATGTGGTTCATTCGGGACCCACAGCCAAATATATGCAATCGCTTCCAAAGGAAGGCCTAATAAAAGCATTCCTTTACGCCGACCAAACTTACGGCCAAAACGCGTTTGGTAAAGGTGATCAGAAATATAACCGAAAATTGGTGTACAAAAAGCTGAAATAATTTTCCCAGCTGCAAACATTGTGGTAGCCGCACCAACAGATAGACCAACGAATGTTGTTAAATAAAATAATAGCCAGACATTAACGAACCAATTATTAATTGAAGCTACTTCAAACATCCCAAAGCCAATTTTGTTCCATAATTTGACGTGCCCAGCTGAGCCTTCGTTTGTTGTCTTGTTCATCTTAACTACTCCTTATCGTATTAATCTTTAACTATTTCAAAGTGCCAGTCGCCTGAACCAACTTGGTAATTATTAAAGTTACCCTTAGGATCTTCACTTAAGTTTCGACCATCACCAGCAGCCTTCGTTAAATGGAAATCATGTGGTAAAACAACTGTCGCTTCCGTATTAAATGGAATCTTTAAGTAGAGGTCATGAACTTGTCCTTGGTCATTCTTTTTCCATGAAAGACTAACGGGACCATAATTGCCATAAATCGTTCCACTAACATAATTCAATGGCAGGTCTGGTAGCTTAACTAAAACATGTTTATTAGCAATTCCATCAAATTTCATCCCTAAAATTCCATTAATAACTGCAACAATTGCTTGCGCTGACCACGCATGAGACTGACTATTTGCATCACCCGAAAGTTTCCAAGCTTCTGGTGTAAAAGTTCTTCCTAATTTAACCTGCTGGGCCCAACCAAAGTCATTAGGGTTAGTCAGCAATTTTAATGCCGCAACGTTGTTGCCATTATCAGTAAGCGCTTTCAAAAGCCAGTGAACTGTCATTGGTCCTTGTTTCATTCCCTGCTGACCAATCCAATCCGCAATTAACTTCCTCGAAGTAACTGGTGCGACATCGAAAGCGACCGCATATGAATTAGCAAGCTGACTGATATGGTCAGATAACCTTCCATCATCAAACATTCCATCAGTGTATAAGCCGTTATCCAAACGAAGTTTACTATTAATTTGATCAATTAAGTTCTGATAAATTGAAGTTAATTTTTCAAGTTGCTTCTTATCCGCTTTAATCACCGATCCAACCTCAACAACGCTCCGGAGAACACTAACTCCCAGAATATTAACAGTTGTCCGCGCGGTAGTTGCCATATCATAGCCAAATCGACTATGAGCTGGCCAATCAATAATTCCGTTTAGCTAAGGACCACTTCCACCGTCAAGACGACTCACTAAGCCCTTTTGAGGACCATCAGTTGCTATATTGCGAATAATATAATCTGCTGTCCGTAATAAATATGGATAAGCACGTTTCATGAAATCAAGGTCACCAGAAACTTCATAGTATCGCCAAACCCAATCAGGGAATAGCTCCGTATAGTCTGGAATATCACGTTTACCATCACCATTTGGATAAACCGAATTGTAACGGCCTTGATCACTACCGGAATTCCAATACCGATCTTGTGATTCCAGAAATTCATTCAAAGCTTGCTTGGTACCCATTCGATCACCAAGTACCGCCATCGTCCCATATGATTCATTCGCCGCATCAACTAGAAATTGTCCTTTTTCACGAGTTGGTGTATCAACAAATTGTTGTTGAACTCCTAGCAGCAATGACCGTTGCATTAAATCCCATACATCATTCAACATTCGATTAGAACTAGTAAACTTGGCATACATATATTCAGGCATTCGACGATGAACAACTATTCCGCAAATATCACCTAAAGAAAAATCTTCATCATCAGGAACTTCAACATACCGACACGCCAGATGGGTAAAAGCCTTAAAAGTTTGTTCACCATCTTTTTCAGTGTAGTAATATGACATATCTGTTCCTTGCGCCGTTACATGGTCAGTAGCAACTCGTCCATCCGCTGTCAATTCATAACCAGAAAGAATGTGTACTACCTTCCCTGCTTGACCGTATTTAAAGTGAACCTGTGGTCGAATTGGATAAACTTTACCAAAATCTGCCACTTGGGTACCATCTGCCGCTTGCAAAATACGTTGTGGATAAATCTTTTCTTCTGTCATCCGCGTCATCAAACCCGTTACCTTTGTAAACGGCTTGGTTGGATGCGTCCCAATTACTGTAGGCTGATCCCAATTTTGATCATCAAATCCTGAAGACTTCCACCCATCATCTTGTTCAGCCATGATGGCATTAAAGTGTTCAATATGATCTCCTTCACCATTTCGTAAACTGGCAGGTTCATAAGGGCCACGCTTTACACGCCAACTTTCATCAGTAACAATCATTTGATGACTGCCGTCTGCATATTTCACATCGATTTTTACCAGAAATCCAGGGATTCCTGCCGGCCGACCCTGTCCATTTCCATACCAGTGGTTTAAAAGACCAACAGTTAGTGACTTTTGGTTACACAAATTAGTGATATCGGTAGCTTGGTAATAACCTTCGCCAGGATAGGCATAAGATAACCCTCGGTCAGCTCGTTGACCATTAATATAGAGAACATAATCATGATTGGCAGCAACATAACTATGGACACTCGCAATTGGTGTAGATTGTAATTGAACTTCTTTGCGGGCAATCGTCCAACGATCACCTTCAATTTCATCTGGTGTAAGTTGTCGATCTAACCACTTAGCTCCGCTCCAACTATTATTACCAATTCCTGTGTCAAACCGATTCCAGTTAGACCATGCAGACGCTAAATCATCATTATTCCAAACTTTAACCCGCCAGAAATAGGTATTCCCTTCTGCCAATTTTTTGCCATTGTATGGAATATGAAGTTGATCACTGTCCAGAACTTTATCGCTATCCCAAACTAGTGCTTCTTCAGAATCCTTAACCTGAATTTGATAAGCTGTTTGTACCTGCTCACTGGCATCACTACGACACCACCAACTAAACTGTGGTATTCCTTCGACATTTAAAGGTGAAATAGAATTATTAACCATTAAGCGGCAAGGAATAAAATTATTATTCATCATTACTTATCCTTTCATTATTAATTTCTAAATGTTGAACATGAGCACCTATTTTTAATTGGCAATCATTATTCTTGCCTTGTACATTTTCCAAAATAACTCGATCACACATCTCCAGGTAAAATAGATCTGTAGGAGCTTTCAGAATTATATTTTTTAAATAAATATTTTGAATCTTACTAATACGCCGTTGATCTTTAAAACCAATAATCTCTACAGATTTCCCTTTAGAAGTTAGTGAATTACCTAAATTATCAACATCATGAGTGTTACCTAAAATTTCACAATCTCTCACAAAAATGTTTTTAAAGACAGGTAACTGGTCGGCTCGTTCTCCATCACTGTTATAATTCACAGAATGCATAAATAAGCTATCGATCTGACAGTGGTCAATATAGACATTGCTTATATATCCACCCCGGGCATTACTAGCTTTCAGTTCAATTCCATTGTCAGTATCAGCAATTAAACATTCACTAATATGGATTTGATTTACTCCTCCAGACTGCTCACTACCAATCGCAAAACCGTGCCCACACGTCATTTCTAGATTAAAAATATTGACGTTGGTAGTTGGAATGTTAATAAGGTTTCCTTCCGGATTTTTACCCGATTTAATTGCAATACAATCATCTGATGTTTGAAAATTGACATCAAAAATGTAGATATTTTGACTAGAATCTGGATCAACTCCACGCGAATCAATCCGAATATTATGAATTGTCACATTCCTTGAGTACAAAATATGAACTGTCCAACTTGAAGGTTGCTTTAAAGTGACTCCCGAAATTGAAAAGCTTTTTGTTTGAATAACGCTAATTAAACGTCCTCTAACCCGACGCCCTGGAATTCCATCCGACAAATATTCTGGATATTTTGTACTGTCAGCAAACGGTAATTCCATTTGGTCACCTAATGCTTGTCCACCACCGATAATTGACCCATTACCAGTAATTTTGACATTATGACAAGTAACGCGTTTTCGATCATCTGAGTCTAAGCAACCAACATTTATCAGGCTCCTAAAGCATAGTAATTCCATACCTTCATATCGGCTCATTACTAAATTTTGCTCGTTAAGCGAATTATGATAATTTACCGTATATTGACGTGGATCTTCGCTTCCCTTTAAAGTCCCATTTACTTCTAATGTCATATCCGACTTTAAGTTCAGCGCCCCAGTAATTACGAACGCGTCTTCAGTAATTTTTTTCGCCCTCTTCCAGGTACAGTTAATAATGAACGTTCGATAGGCATATTGTTCAATTTGTGCCTTGATAGATATCTATACTTTGCATTATAATCTCTAATGAAAGCGATTTCTTTACATTTTTTGCGTGGTTTCTTGCAAAAAATGACATCACTGAAAGGAAGTTTTTTCAGATGTTGTCAAATACGATGAATCATCTTGACCTACCATTAGATGGAACTATTAAATATGACATTGTATGCTTACATAAAAAAACAAATTCTTTTTATAAGATGCCGTTTCATAAGCATACCGGATATGAACTTGAGCTTTATCTATCCGGTCATATCAACTTGATTACTGATCAAGCAACTTATAAAATGCAAAAAAATTATCTGACCTTAATTCCTCCAGAAACTTGGCATCGAACACTATCGCATGATACTTTAGTGCCTTATGAACGTGTGGTTATCAACATCAAACCAGAAATTCTAAAAAGCATTTCTACTCCGCTTACCGACTTAAGTAAGGCTTTTTTTACTGGCAGTGAAATTAACATTGTTAAATTAAATGACGAGCAAGTTAGCCAATATGTGGATTGTTGTCATCAACTAATTCCCATTATTTATAGTCAAGATTATGCAGCAGATATTAAAAGACGTATCCTCCTTGAGAAAATCCTCCTTATTGCCAATTCAGTTTCGCCATTACAGGGCGATCTCCCTGATCAAAATCCTTCACTTATTACAAATATTTTTAATTTTATTGAAACAAATATTGATGGAGATCTTTCGCAACAAGCATTTGCGGATCACTTCTATTTAGACGCCGCATATATTGGACGATTCTTCAAAAGTTATATTGGAATGACATTACACTCATTCGTAATTGAAAAAAGAATTGAAAAAGCAAAAGAGTTATTAATGAGTGGTTGTTCAGTGTCTGAAACGTGTTCCGGATCCGGCTTTAATAATTACAGTAGTTTTATTCGAACCTTTAAAAATCACGTTGGTGTAGCTCCTGGTCAATTTAAAAAGTTATTTCAGATTAGTAAAAAATAAAAACGCAATAAAGTTCTGCGACTGTGAAGTGTCGCTAACTTTATTGCGTTTTTTGAATTTATAATATGCAAAAAATGATATTCAGCACTTAATTTAGTAATCTGAATATCATTTGGGACTTTTTTATACCCTGCTCTGTTAATTTAATCGTTTTACAGATGAACGAACTATTATTTCTGGATTATATACCTGCTTTTCAATATTACCATGATTGCCTTTCATTAACTCGATGAGACGATTTACTCCTGATTCAATAATCTCATCTGTCGGCTTCCGAACAGTCGTTAATGGTGGTGTTAAATATTGAGAATAAGGCATATCATCAAAGCCAATAATTGAGATATCTTCTGGAACTTTATAACTTAATTCGGCACATGCACTAATAGCTCCAGTGGCCATATCATCGTTTTCGCAAATTACGCAAGTTGGATTTTGTCCACTAGACAAAATTTTGCGCATTATCTCATTACCACTTTGTGGACGATAATCACCTCGCTGGATAATTGCCGTTTCGACAGGAATTCCGGCCTCTTTTAACGCTTCTTTAAAGCCGCGCGAACGTTCTTGTGACGAAGTAAATTCCTTTACACCTTCAATTAAAGCAAATCGTCGATGACCCATTCGAATTGCATATTGAGTAGCAATCTTGCTGCCAAGAAAATCATTAATCGAATAATTATTAATCTGATCTGATTGAATATTACGATTTAACACAACCGCAGGGATCTTCTTTTTAGTAATTGATTGAATAAAATTTTTATCAGAATCGGACTGGCTTATGATAATAACCCCATCATAATTTTGTAACGAAATCTGCGGCCCAGCTTCGGCAGCAGAAATACTATTTATAGCAACCGCATATTGTGAAGGAAGCTTTTCTTGTACCTGTGTAATTACTTCCGTCAAAAAACTGGCGGAAGTTCCTGTTTCTAAATTAGTGAAGAAAATGCCGACCATATTTGAATGTTTGGTTACCAGGCTTCGTGCATTGTAATTGGGAACGTATCCTAATTCATCAGCAATTTGGTTAATAAGCCGTCGTGTCTCTGGTTTAACTAAATCACTTCCATTTAAAGCCCTTGATACCGTCGTGTGTGAGACATGCGCTTTTTTCGCAATTGTTTGAATTGTTACCGAGTTATCATTATTCAATTACTAGTTCACCTCTATTTCAATTAATTATAACTTATTATTTGAAAATGATTGCAAACAAAAACAGGATTAACTTCACGTGCATACCAAATGGCCGTTTGGTTTCTCCTGTTTTCAGTCTATTTCTTTTTAGAGGTAATTGAGGGCTAAATATAGATAATCATTATGTTGATCACTTATTATTTTCTATCACCCCCCTTTTGATCTTCGTATACTTAATTTAAGAAGCCAAAATAGTTCTTAGCATTGTAATAGGAAATATCTTGTACAATTTTCCCCAACTTATCAATATTTTCTGGTACTCGTCCCTGTTCCACCAATTTCCCGTAAAAATTACAAAGAACCCGACGGAAATATTCGTGACGAGGATATGATAAAAAGCTTCGTGAATCTGTCAACATTCCTACAAAGTGTGGTAGCAAACTTTGTTGAGCGAAAATTCTTAATTGGCGATCCATCCCTTCGGCAGTATCGTTAAACCACCAACCAGCACCCAATTGTAGACGTTCAACTCCACCATCACCTTGGTAAGAACCCATCAATGTTGCTAATTGCATCCAATCATTACTATTCAACGAGTAGAAAATCGTACGTGGAATATCATTAGTATCTTGCATGTGGCGATATAATTTGGCAATGCTGTCCACAATATCCGGCTGCGTTCCAACCGAATCATAGCCAGTATCAGCGCCCAGCTTCTTAAACATTGGTCGGTTCATATTACGAATGGAATTAATATGGAACTGCATCGTCCAATTAAATTCCGTATTTAATTTCATTAATTGCTCAAGAAGCGCTGTTAAGTACTTATCGACTTCTTCTTGACTCAACTTAGCATTATCAATTCCCTTATTCAGAATTTCATTAACTTCTTCTTTAGAAGCTGGCACGTAATGATAGGTCAACAGCGAGTGATCAGAAAGCCGACCGCCCATTTGATTAAAGAATTCAAACCGTTGATGGAGGGCTTTAATTACATCCGCAAAATTATTAATTTCTACACCTGAAATTTGACTCAACTGTTTTAGATAATCGCCAAATCCATGATCTTGAATGGCAATCAACTTATCAGGGCGCATTGCCGGCAGCACTTTAAAACCATTTTGTTTCTCATCCTTTTTCAAAAGTTGATGATATTTTAAATCTGATGCTGGATCATCTGTCGTACAAACAACCTTAACATTCATGTTTTTTATTAGATTCCGCGGTTTAAATGCGTCCGTCTGTAACATCCGATTAGCCTTTTCCCAGATCATGGGAGCATTGTCTAAATTTAATTCGTTGTTAATGTTAAAAAATCGTCGTAATTCCAAATGTGTCCATTCATAAAGCGGGTTTCCATAAGCATTTTGAATTGTTTTGGTCCATTCAATGAACTTCTGGTATTCATCACCATCACCGGTAATATATTTTTCATCCACGCCATTGGCCCGCATGAGACGCCATTTATAATGGTCCCCATAGTGGTCTTCATTAATCCAGATTCGTGTTAAATTAGGATAATTTTTATTTTCATAAATTTCCTTTGGATTAAGGTGACAGTGAAAGTCAATAATTGGCATTTTTTCCGCATATTCATGAAATAACGTTTTTGCAACATCATTTTCTAACAAAAAATCTTGATTTAATAAGGTCATTATTAATGTTAACCTCCACTCACTTAGTATTCTTTAGAAATATCTGACTTTGGTTCCAAAGCTGCTAATGCTTCTTCTTTATTGGCGTACTTGCCAGTCAACAAATCAATATGTTCTGCCAGATGAATATTTAAGTAGCGATCATAAAGTGCTTGGTTCTTCTTTAAAATGTCCCAGAATTGATCACGAAATACATAGTGATAGTTATGTTGTAAATTCATTAGAGAACCATACATAGTGTGCATAACTTGACGACCATCGTCATCATCAAGAACAAATAGACAGTGATCAACCGTCACATCAGCTGGTTTTGGCGCATTACCATCAGTATGCGCATTGAAAACATAGAATGATGCAACATCATCCAGATGATCATAAGCATAGTGATACATATCAACAAATAGCTGTGGATCTTTATGAGCAATTACCCGACAAGCCTCTAACCAGTGAGTTCCGGCTGTTTTAACATGCCAACCATGTTCCTTAGCAACTTCACCAATGATTGGGTAAACAGATAACTTATCAGAACCAGAGTGGATCGATAGCTTATAGCCAAAGTGTTCCGCAATCTTTTCATGAACAATAAATTCACGTTTGAAGCGGTCTAAATCACCAATGTAATCAATCGCCTTTTGGAATTCACCATAGAAGCGTGGTGCTAATGTTGTTGGCGTAATTCCCCGTCGATGCAATTCATTAGCAAAGAAGTAGTGATTTGGATTAGTAGTTTGGTATGGTGTTTCATCCATTGAGATTTCAAAATCCAAATTATATGGAACCACAAACTTATGATAGATCTTAGCAGCAAATAAAATTGCTCCATAAAAGGTTAGAACAGATTCTTCAACATCGCGCTTTGTAAAGTGAACTTCAGCATCACCAACTTTAAATGTCTTATTTAAATACGTGTCATTGAAGTACTTTTTTTGGTCATCATCAAGTTGATCAAATTGTTTATCAAGCTCTTCATCAGAAAGTTTAACGGCCTTATTATTAATGACTTCAGTACAATCTAAAACAATGGTTGTACAACCAACTTTAACCGCATAATCTACTTCATATTCAGTCTTAACGTGATCGCCTTCGGCACCCCAGCCATAAGTAAATCCTTCATCAAATACGGCCCAAGCAGCAGCTTGGAAAACGTCAGTATTAGTTCGGTGCATCAAAATTAATTCCCGAATTGATTGTTGCGCTAAAACTGGAAAAATATGCTTACCCTTTAAGAACCGCAAGTGCGCATTAGAAGCATTTCCTAATCTGTCACCCAGTCCGAAAGTGTATTTATAATCCCGTCGTGATGTTGGCTTTACCCATGGTAACCTTTTAGCTAGTGCCTTGTAATTATGTTCATTTTGTTCAGCGATGATTAATGACCGATTACCATGATCTAGGCGGTCTTGAGCTTCAAAATCATCAATTGTGCGCTTGTCTTCATATACAACTAACGTTTTTTCCGTATAACCTTGTTCATTGACATGGTGTACATCAAAATAAACATTTCGTTGGCTAACTTGAATCGATGGAACATAAATTTCATTATTACTCAAATTATCAAAATTATGGTTTGCATCAACATCGTCGAAGATTTCTTGGACATTATCTAATAGTTTCTTTAAATTCATTTTTTTGCCTCCAAATTTTCTCTCATGATTCCATAAATGTTCACGTGAACATTTATGGCGAAAAAATTAAGTTGCTGGTGTTATAGCAAAAAAGACACTTAGCTGTAACGTCACAACTTGATTGCACTTTCATAGTAGCACATATTTTTGCACACGTGAAGCATATTAACGAATATTATTAAATAAGGCTACATTTCTATCCAAATATCTAAACCATAAAAATAAAACGGACAGAGAATGTTATTATGCATTCTCTGTCCATTTTCGCTTAATCCATTAAAGGTAGGCCGCAATTATTCATTACGCTTTCTTGCCCATCCGGCAAGGCCAAACATCCCAAGTAAACTAGCTGCTCCGAGCCCAACTAAAGCAACGTTGCTTTGATCGCCAGTCTGTGGCAATTGCTTACTCTGATTATCAGGCTTAATGGTTACTACTGATGAATTCTTTGAATCCTTTGGTGAGGTTGACACGGCAACTTCCCCGGCTACAGATTTCTGTTCATCATCAAGTCCACTAGGTTGTTCAATCGGTTTCGTCGGCTTTGGATCATTAGTTACTGGCGTATCAGCTATCACTTCTACTACCTGTACTGGTGTCTTCTCATCAATGGTAATATCAACACTCCGACCTTGGTCCTTTGTGTGGTAGCCGTCCGGCACCTTAACTGTGGTCTTATCACCATTCTTACCATTGACTGGCACTTCGGCAATGGTCTTACCGTCCGGCGTAGTGAACTTAATGACATTCAAAATATCATTGTCGGAAGTCGTTGGAGCACCCGTTGATGAAACATTCTTTACGACCGCCACCGTAAAGTCATCATGACCATTGGCACCAAAAGTAACACTTGTTGGCAGCTCGGCCCCATCGGCTAGGTGATAACCATCTGGCACCTGAATATGAAGAGGGAACGTTTGATCCGTCTGACCACTGATCGTATCAGTATGAACGATTTTACCATTTTCGTCAACATAGTTAACATGAGTGATTTGATTATTAGCCGTGTAAGTAACATCAATACTTTGATCCTTGGTCCCGTTTGTCACCTTAACCGCATCGATTGAAGTTTGCGAAGGCGTGTACCCAGAAATTTCAGGAACATCCACCTTACGCCAGCTGGTATCATCTTCGGACCAATCACCATAGGTAACTTCACCAGTAACATCATCAACCTTGGCATCACGGTAAATCGT
Organism: Limosilactobacillus sp. C0001E2; assembly: GCF_056590915.1. Taxonomy (NCBI): domain Bacteria; kingdom Bacillati; phylum Bacillota; class Bacilli; order Lactobacillales; family Lactobacillaceae; genus Limosilactobacillus; species Limosilactobacillus sp. C0001E2. The sequence goes on from NZ_JBWPXC010000004.1 coordinate 83,633, forward strand.
TGCCGTTTGTTTAATTGTATTCTTCTTACCATGTTGATCAGTAATCGTAATCGTCCGCGTCAAAGTCTGATTAAGGTCTGATTCATGAGCCCCTTGAATGATCTTACCAGTGGAAGTCTTACCATCCTTGGCAACTGGATCAGTGTGATCAACTGGTGTTTGATGATGTACCACATAGACCGTTTTTTCAAAGGGATGATCAACCGTATCTGATGTAAAGGTTACACTAGCTGGTACCTGTTCGCCGGTTTGAAGAGCCCAACCTTGTGGAATTTGTGGGGTAATCGTTACAGTACTATTAGTTAGACCACTAATAGTTTGATTATCAACATTATGTGAATGATCATTAGCATCAACATAATGAATTGTTCCAGTTTGTGTTTCTGGTTCGTAATCTACATCGTATTCAATGTCGGCAAGTTTTCCAGAAATATTCTCTAATTTTGGTAATTTTAGATAGGTTTTACCATCCTTAGTATATAGGTCATAACCCATTCCTTGGATATCTGTAACGACGAGTTTCATTCCTTTAAAAGTTGGTAATTCAACATCTTTAAAGAGGTAACCACTAGTTCCTATCAGTTTAGTACCTTCTTTATCCCAGTAAGCTGGTCCCTTACCGTCTCCTGAGAAAGAGTAAGTAGGAACTGACTGTTCATTAGGTTCTAATTTTTGCCCATCGGGTTCAGTAATGTTCACAGTGGCGTAGTGGTAAGTCACAATCGGCTCCATTTTTGGATTGCTTGGTTGTTCTGGATCCTTATTTCCACCCGATACCGGAGTCCATTCAGTGCTTGGTTTCACTGGATCAAATGGCTTTATTTCCGCTTCGGAAGACGTTAGTTGTTCAGGATTAGAAGGTGATTTCAGCTCTAAAGTTTTGGTATTTAAGTTATTCGTCTCACTATTCTGATCACTAGCCGGTGCAATAGTATCCCCATTTTCATTTTGGGCATTGGCACTTGCTGATGTGTGATAGCCCGCAAATGTCAGACCAACTAAAACAGAAGCCACCCCAACAGTTAGCTTCCGCAATGCAAATCGTTGCTTGGTTGTCGCATTTTTTTGCAACATCACTTTTTGATTATGTCTTGATAACATATTTTTCCTCCCAATTAAGTTCCCTTAGTACCATAATTATTACAACATTAATTATACTACACTTAAAGATGAAAGGCGTACTAATTTATATAATGATATATATTTAAAGGCTTAATGTTCAATTCGTGTTAAATTTTTTAAATAATTAATAAATCCCGAGCCAGTTGGTTCGGGATTTTCCATTTATTGAAGCGAATCCCAAGCAGCCAATTTAATTGGCGTTTGGTTCGCAATCTGTTTAATTTCATTCGTCAAATACTTTTTATTAATGACGGCTTCGTACGTATATTGTTCAAACCAGTCCTGACTCATCACAAAGTAACCTTGGTCACCATTTTTCTCACCCCAACTATTTTCAATCTTCCACCGGTCCGGTTGGCCATCAACCAAGTTATAGCCAGTCAGAGTCATGGCATGGGTCACTTCCGCTTGGTGCGTTTCTAAACGTTCTTTTTTACTCATCGTAAAATCAATGCCCAGTAGTTCTTCGCGATGATACAGTTTAGCATCCATCAAGCCGCGTTTCCGATCCATTTGTTGGAGAATATCATTACCAACCCAGATTGTTTCATCATGGTTTAGTTGGTTAATCACCACTTCTTGGAGCTTCTTGAATGGCACGTTTGCAAACTGAATTGGAATCCCACCATTGACATTGTCCTGCGATGGTAATGAATACAATTTTCCATATTCATGGTCTGGTGCATTAGTAACAACTACATAGTCATGCAGGTCAGTCTTAAAATACTGATGGTAGAATTCAAGGGGAGTTAAGTTAGCCTGACGATGATATTGATGGTCATCATCACGATACTCTAGATCAAACTTTGCCGGTGGTTCACCAAAGGCATAGGCACAAGCCCGATAGACATCGCTCATCATCCGTTGTCGGGTTTCCTGAATTTCCTCATTACCGGCTTCTTCATGGACTAGGCGACGAAGTACTAATGCATCCTTCTTCATCAGATAAGTTAGAACTTCAGCAATATCGGTCGTATCTTCAGTATTAAAGGTGTCTGGCATGACATAGTGCGGAATCACTCCATACTTTTCAATAATGGAAGCCGCGTTCGCCCATTGACCGCCATCACTTTCTGCAGATTTTAAATAATAATCAACTAGCCGATCATGCAGATCGCGATCAGCCGTTGCTAAAATGTTATCAAAAAACTTATTGGCTCGTTCGATTCGATCCCAGAAAAATAGATAATTTTGGGATAGTTCAAAATCTTTCACCTTGTGAGTCAAAGCAAACTGGTGACGTAAAGTGTTGAGTGTTGCAAAGGACCAACACCGTCCACTGTGCTTTTGGTTACTAACTTTGCCCGTTTTAACCTCATGTGAAAACACCCGGTGTAAACGCTGGCTCACTGCTGGATCTTCACTGGTGGCTTTAATGCCATTCTTACGGATTGCCCGTTCCAACACTTTGGCTGTTCCACGTGAAACATAATTATCATGAAACTTAGTAATCATTTCCTTCGTGACGACTGTATCCTTATTCATTAGTGATATCTCCTTTATAAAATTGGCGATAACAACCGCGAAGCCGTCTGCTTAAAACGTAACCACCGTGGTTGTTGGGCAAACATTGCTGGTGTGACTACATGACTATGCCGAACATCTTCCATAAAAATTTGTTCAAGCTGATCAGCAGTCCGCGAATCATAAATAAAACTGTTGATTTCAAAGTTTAACTTAAAACTCCGGTAATCAAGGTTAGCAGAGCCAACTGAAGCCATCTTCCCGTCAATCATGACGGTTTTAGCATGCATAAAGCCATTATCATAATAGTAAATCGTAACCCCTTCATTGGCGAGCATCCGTGCATAGTATTGCGTCGCGCGGTAAACAAACGGGTGATCAGGCTTGCACGGAATCATAATCCGGACATCAATTCCTGAATGGGCAGCGACCTTTAGTGCATCAATCATGCTATCATCCGGAATTAGGTATGGTGTTTGAATCCAAATATGGTCCTGGGCCGCATTAATGAGCCGCAAATAGCCAAGCTTAATCGTTTCCAACTGAGTATCAGGCCCACTGGAAACAATCTGCATTGGCGTGGTCCCATTTTCAACCTTAATCGGTGGGAAAAATCGCCGATAGTGCAGGATCTGCTTATCAGTTCCCTGCATTGTGGCGTTCCAGTCACGAATAAATCGTTGTTGAAGCGAATAGACCGTACCCCCAATCAGTCGGAGGTGAGTATCCCGCCAGTAGCCAAACTTTGCTACCCGGCTCAAGTATTGATCACCAACGTTAAAGCCACCAACATAACCAATGCGGCCATCAATCGTGACAATTTTACGGTGGTCACGGTAATTAATCCGGAAGTCAAATAGGTTACTCCGTGTCATTAAGAATTGTGCAGCTTCGCCACCGTTTTCGCGGAGGTGGTTATAAAAACTCGGCTTAACGCCCCGGGAACCCCAAGAATCATAGAGAACCCGTACTTCGACCCCTTCCGCAGCCTTTTGTTCCAGAATCGTCCGCAATTGATTACCGATTTGGTCATTATAAATGGTATAAAATTCGATATTGATACTCTTTTTGGCCGCTTCAATATCTTTAAACATTTGGCGAAATAGCTTGTGCCCGTCATTAAAGATCTCAACATTATTATGTCGGGTAAAAAAGGCATCATCGAGGTTTTGAAACAGCATCACCGTTCGCCAGTAGGTCCGCCGGGTTTGCTTTTTCGGCTTCATCATATTAGCGAACTGCTTTTTTTGTTCTTCAATGGCCTCCGTCAGCTCTAACTGGGTGGCACTTTGAATTCTTTCCATCCGGTGACGGGTCGGCTTTCGCCCGAGAAAGGCGTACGCAATAAATCCAATTACTGGAATGAGCGTCAAAACAAGGAGCCATGCCCAGGTTGCCGCAATATCTCTTTTTTTCCGAAAGACGGTCAAAAGCGCCGCCACTTCATTCACCAGCACAATGATAATGAGGACAACACGAATAATATTCCACGTCAATACCATGCTTGCTGTCCTCCTTTACCCGATAAAATCACTTATAATAATTTTAACGCATTCCCCACGCTGAACCAAACCACTAATTCATGTATAATAGTTCAAAATCAAACGAGGTGGTTATTTATGTTTCCAGAATTTGCCGTCGGTCAAATCCGCGCTTTTCACATGCTGTTTAACCAAAACCCAGTACTGGCCATCATTGTGCTGGTCGCTTTAATTGCCTTAGCCTACTACTTTAAGAATCGTTAATCAAAGGGATCATCACCGAAAGTCACGTTTACGACTTCGATGATGATCCCTTTTGTTAAGCAAAAAACCGCTGCCAATTTTGTTCAATTTGTTGTTCTAATTTGATTGCTGTCATCTTTCTCAAATGAGCAACTTCTGCATATAGGTGTTGCATCGTCTGCCAATAATCAATTTCATCAAGCGGTTTGTTCTGCGCCCAGGAAATTCCTTCTAGGCCATCACTCTCAATAAAAATTCGCTCTGCAGGAACCTGTTGAGCAACATTTTGAACTGCCGAATCATTAAAGACATCCGGCCCCACTGAAAACCAAGTATTAGGCACCGCTAGATACTGTTGTAAGTAATGTTTTGCTGAATACCAGTGAACCAATTTATGCACGGCTGGAAACTTCTGAATCTGCTCCAAAAATCCCCGCTCACAGCCCTTAACATGCAAAACAACCGGTTTATGATCAGTAGCTGCTAATTCCAATTGTTTTTGAAAGACTGGGCGTTGGATATCTAGCGGCACATCTGTCCAGGTCGTATCCAGTCCAATTTCACCAATCACCGAAACCCGTGCTAATAAACCCGTGTCAACCTTTTCCTGCCTTGCTTGCCATGGATGAATGCCATAACTTAATTTTTGTTGAGCATTCGCAATTTGGCGATTTCTTTCATACTCTGCGTCACTTGTCGAACTAATCGTACTTTGCATTTGGTGTTGCTGCTGCACCTGAATAATCTTCTGATGCTCATCGTTATGACAATGAATATCAATTAACATTAACGAACCTCAGGGGACAATGCCCGATCCAGTAAGTTCATAATCAACTTTACAAGCACCCCATCAAAGACTAATGATGACAGTGCTCCCGTAATAAACATCGCAATTTGTAAACTTACACTGAAGTGGTTCCATCCATAAATAAAGTATGAAGGGATAAAGCCACCCAAGTGGGCACCGAATGACCCCAACAGGACACTCCCCCAACTGCACCGTTCATAACGGGACTTTTTCGGAAAGAATCCCAATTCATTCCCGGCTCCTTGAATCAAGCCTTCCATAATCGTCAATGCTCCCCATTGGCCACCAAGAAACATTTCCACCATAGAAGCAATTGTCTCACCAACCACTGCAGAACCAATTGTTGGCACTAAATAGATTGCAATTGGTCCAGCCATATACCACAATCCCGAAAGTACCGTATCAACTAACGGGCCAATGCCTAATGGTGTTAGGAGCAACTTAACGGAGTTATAAACTGTATTAATTAACAGCATATAGATAACTCCAAAAAGGATCCCTACCAATGCTACTCGAATAACCGATGCTAAATTCCAATGTGTATAACGTTTAAACATAAAAATCTCCTTTGCATACTAATAACGTTAATACTTAAAAAGGCTCCCCCATCACGGAGAAGCCATTATTGGATATTTTACACATCAAATAATTGCTGTCTCCCTCCGCTAGTATTAACTAGATCAGGTTCTATGGGTATTTCTCAGCTAACTAAATAGCACCCCAGACAGGTTCACTTTTTTACAGGGACGATCATACCACATTACGGAGCCGAAAAAAAGGAGGGGAAAAGAACTAGCTTGTCTAGTTCATCTTCCCACTCCTTGTCATTAACGACTAGTCTTGGTCGTCAGCCTTTTGATCATCTTTCTTTTCGTCGGCCTTGTATTGGTCACTGTCGTCATCAGCAGCATCCTTGGCATCAACGATTTCCAGCTTGCCATCCTTCATTTCAGCAACTAAGTGCTTTGCATCAAGGTGGTCAAGGTAGTAATCCGTAACCTTGTCACGAATTTGTTGTTCGATGACCCGCCGCAGTGGACGTGCACCCATGGCTTCGTCGTAACCTTCGTCAATCAGGAACTTCTTCGCCGTTGGTGTAACCTTAACGTCCATGTCCTTCTTAGCCAACGTCTTGTTTACATCCGCAATCATTAAGTCAACAATCTTTTGCAGATCGTCCTTAGTCAAACTGTGGAATTCAACAATCGCGTTAAACCGGTTCAAGAATTCTGGACGGAAGTAAGTGGTCAACTTCTTGATCAAGTCTTCTTCATCCTTTTCGTCACCGAGTTTAACTGGAGCATCGTTGGAGTAACCGGCATTGGATGTCGCAATGATTACCGTATTCTTAAAGTCAACTGTGTTCCCTTGGCCATCTGTTAACCGACCATCATCTAAGACTTGGAGAAGCAAAGTAATAACTTGTGGATTTGCCTTTTCAATTTCATCCAATAGAATGATGGAGTATGGGTGACGACGAACCTTTTCAGTCAAGGTGTTGGAGTTATCATCGTAACCTACGTAACCAGCGGTCGTCCCAATCAACTTAGAAACCGCGGTCCGATCAGAGTATTCTGACATATCCAACCGGATAATATCATTCTTAGAGCCAAACATATCAAGGGCTAGTTGCTTAGCAAGTTCAGTCTTACCAACCCCAGTTGGACCAACGAAGAGGAAGCTCCCAATTGGCCGATTGCCTTCGTCAAAGCCAGCCCGGTTCCGCCGAATGGCCCGTGCTACTGCTTCAACAGCTTCGTCTTGGCCAATGACTTTGCCTTCAAGCCGCTTGTCCATTTCCTTCAAGCGTTGAACGTCACTTGCCCCGATCTTAGAAACCGGAATACCTGTCATTTGTTCAACTGCCGCTGCAACATCTTCCGGTGTAGCAGTGACTTATTCTTGCTTGGAGTGATCCTTGATTTGCTTCTTCAAATCAGCGATCTTGTCTTTAGCTTCTTGAGCAGCCTTGTAGTCTTCCTTCTTAGCAGCGTCCTTTTGCTTCTTTTCTTCTTTTTCAATTTCCTTTTCGATTTCCTTGACGTCCTTTACCGGGTGCTTAGCAGCCAGGTGAGCAGCCGTCATATCAATCAGGTCAATTGCCTTGTCAGGAAGTGACCGTTGTGGAATGTATTGAACAGAATAGTCAACCGCTGCTTGAAGAACGTCATCTGGCAACTTAACGTTGTGGTGACGTTCATACAAGTCCCGAATTCCCTTCAGGATGGCGAGTGTGTCCGCCTTGCTTGGTGCGTTGACAGTTACTGGGTTAAACCGCCGCGCCAAAGCAGCATCCTTCATAATAGTGTTCCGGTATTCATCTTGGGTCGTTGCCCCGATTACCGTGATTTCACCAAGTGACAATGCTGGCTTAATAATATCAGCCATTCCTTTAGAACCACTGTCAGAACCAGTCGAACCAGCACCGATGATTTGGTGAATTTCATCAAAGAAGAGGATAACATTGCCAGCCTTCTTAACTTCGTCAATCAGCTTTTGCATATTCTCTTCAAAGCTGCCCCGGTATTGCGTACCGGCTTCTAGTCCGGAAATATCAATACTGATAATTTCCTTGTCCTTAATTGGTGCTGGGATATCGCCAGCAACAATTGCTTGGGCTAAGCCTTCAACAACTGCAGTCTTACCAACCCCGGCATCACCAACAAGTACAGGGTTATTCTTCGTCCGCCGACTTAAAATCTCGTCAGTTTCTTGAATTTCTTTATTCCGCCCAATTACTGGGTCCAATTCGCCTTGGCGTGCTTCTTCCGTCAAATCCGGCCAAGCTTGTGGAGCATACTGTCCTTGCCTTCATTTGGCTGTGGTCCTGGTTGTTGTGGAGCTCCACCAGGCAATTGGCCAGTTTGGCGATATTGAGCAAATTCTTCAGGAGTAACTTCACGGCCGTTAATCAAGTAACGACGGTTATCTGAATTAAAGCCGTTCATCCCTCCCATTAATTGGTTAAAAATGTCATTCATGTCGTTGTCAAATGGGTCTCTTGGGTTTTGTGCCATAATACTTTCCTCCCTATTTGTTTAATTGCTTTTTTAAATTACATCCGAATCAACTTCATCATACAGCTAACCCGAATTAGTCGTCCAATAAATAGTGTTCTTCTAAATCGCGTAAAACTTGCCACATCTGCCGATGTTGCGCACGCGCAATTGCATCCAGATCTCGTAAGTTCAATGACGTGGCTTTTGACTGCTGTTTGTTAAACGACTTATGTAAGGTTGTGTAGCCGTATCCGGAAGTCTTTGCAACCTGATAAATCGTCAGGTGATTTTCATTAAGATAGCTCTTAATATCAATCCGCATTACTGCTCACTTCCTTCACACTTTATGTTTTTATTATACCATATTTGTGATATACCACAAGTGTAATATGACAAAAAAGTGGAATAAATTTATATTTTTTTATGATACTTTCCTGTGAATTTTAAATTTTATGTTGACATTCATTAGATTTCAATTAGAATGTACTTAATCAAATTAAATGAGGTAACACAAATGACTGCATTAAATTATTCTCAATTGAATAATGCGTTTAGCTACTGGTTCTGGAACTCCATCTCCTAGAGTCAGTAACCTTTTGTGATGGCTTCTAGGATTCATACATCCGGAAGCCGACCAACCTTAATTTGGCATACTACCATTTAAGAAACGAGCGCTCCCGGGTGTTGCAGAAATTGCAATTCCCGGGTTTTTTATTTAAAGGAGGAACTTTTCAATGCCAAAAATGAAAGCTAGTCTTAGTCAACAATTCAATCCCAACCTCTCTAGAGTTCAACCAACGCCCATCCGAGTGTTTGATAATCAAGCCAGTCAAATTCCCGGGATCGTGAAATTAACCCTTGGTGAACCGGACTTCAATGTTCCAGAAGTTGCTAAACAGGCTGCAATTAAGAGTATCAAAGATAATGACTCGCACTATTCAGCAGGTTCAGGAACCCCGGCTTTACGTGAAGCAATTGCAAACTATCTAAAGAAACATTATGATCTCGATTATGATGCCACAACTGAAATTGCAGTCACGATTGGCGCAACCGAAGCTATCTACGCCGCACTTTTTGCCATTATCAAACCTGGTGATCAAGTCTTAATTCCAACACCAACCTTCCCACTGTACGAAGCTGTCGTTAACCTTCTTGGTGGTGAAGCAATTAATCTTGACACCAGCAATAACAACTTCGTACTATCACCGGAAGCATTACAAACCACCTTAGACCAGCACGAAAATGTTAAAGCAATTGTTTTAAACTACCCATCAAACCCAACCGGAGTTACTTATTCAGCCGACCAACTAAAAGCTCTTGCAGACGTCTTAGCAGATACGAACCTGGTTGTGATTGCTGATGAAATCTACTCTGAACTAATTTATGGTGGTCAACACACCTCCATTGCAAAATTTCTTCCTGGACAAACCATCGTCCTCAATGGTGCCTCTAAGTCTGGAGCCATGACTGGTTACCGGATTGGTTTCATGGCAGCCCCAGCAGAATTGATGAAACGATTAGGGATGGTTCACTCAATCATGATTACCTCCCCTTCTGATCCAGCAATGGCCGCTGCCGTTCCAATCTTCGATAGCGAAGCAGGGCATCAAGCAACCCTTGATATGAAAGCAGCCTACGAAAAACGGCGCGACTTCTTAGTAGCCGCATTGCAGGATCTTGGCTTCGGTGTTGCAACTCCAAATGGTGCCTTCTACGTTTTCGCTAAATTACCGACCAAATATGGTACTGACGATGAAGCCTTTGCTACTAAATTAGCTCAAGAAGGTAAAGTTGCCGTTATTCCTGGATCATATTTCGGTGATGGCGGTGAAGGTTACTTAAGAATGAGCTACGCTACCAGCATGGACAACCTGAAATTAGCTGTCGACCGGATCAAAACTATGTTAAATAACTAGGAGGAATTCAATTATGACAAAAATTTTAATGACTAGTGTCCGCCCTGATGAACAAAAAGCGATCAACGAGTTTGCGGAACAACACCAGATCGATGTTGTAACTACCCCTAAGCCATTTATCGACGATGAAGCAATCGCGATGACTAAGGGAATGGATGGGTTAGTCATCCAACAACACGCCAAAGTTCCTGACAATGCCTATGCTGCTTTAAAAGCTAACGGCCTTAAACAAATTAGTACCCGAACGGCCGGTGTTGATACCATCAACGTTCCATTAGCACATGAAAACGGTCTAAAGGTAACTAACGTCCCAGCATATTCACCACGTAGTGTTGCAGAGCATGCTTTAATGCAAAGCTTCCGTCTTTTGCGTAAATCATACGCATTTGACCACCGGGTTGCTCAAAATGATTACCGGTGGGCTGGCCTGCAAGCCACTGAGATTCATTCCGCAACCATTGGGATCATTGGAGTTGGTCGAATTGGTGGCACCCTAGCTAAATTACTGAAGGCATTAGATGCACGAGTGCTCGGCTATGATGTCAAGCCACGAAAAGAAATGGATGGGATTGTCGAATACGTTTCAAAAGAGGAACTTCTGCAGCAATCTGACGTTGTCTCATTGCACGTCGACTTAAACGATACTTCCAAGGGTCTGCTAACGCTTGATGATTTCAAGTTAATGAAACCCACTGCCGGACTAGTCAACGCTAGCCGTGGACCTGTTGTCGTCACCAAGGACCTCGTCACCGCGCTTAAAGATCACGAGATTGCTGCAGCCGCTCTCGATACGGTCGAAGGCGAAGAACACATTTTTAATCAAGATCATCGTGAGGACGGTTTAGATGCTGTCCCATTAGTCAAAGAACTCCACGCGATGGACAATGTTATTCTGACCCCACACATTGCCTTTTTCACCAACATTGCAGTACAAAATATGGTTGAAATTGCCTTAACGGATGTCTTAACCATCCTTGATGGTCAATCATCACCTCACGAATTCAATTAAGATAAGGAGAAATTACAATTATGAAAGCCAAGCTCAAAGAATTAACGATGGCCACGCTTAACGGAAATGCCATCGCCATCGTCATTGCGCTAATTCCGAGTGCATTGCTCTCTCAATTACTACAATTTTGTCCAGTGAACTCGGTTACCACCGGGATTACCCATATGATTAATCTCGCGCAAGCCGCCTTTCCCTTCATTGCCGCCTTTGCGGTAGGAATGATCTTAAAATTCACCACTTTACAAGTCGGTTCGATGGCACTGGCAACCTTCGTGGCTGCCGGTAACGCGGTTCCCCACAAGACCGCTTTTATCATTAGCGGTTCTGGAATTATTTTGAATATTATGTTAACAACCTTTATTGCCTCCATTGTGGTAATCCTTTTAGATCAATTTCTTGGTCAGTTCAAAATGATTTTAGAGTCACTATTAGTGTTACTGATTGCTGGTGGAATTAGTCTGCTGACCATGCCCATAATGGTTGCAATTCAAAACGCAATTGGGCAGGTGGTCCAAGCCGCCACTAATATGTCACCACTATTAATGGGGATTGTCCTCGGAATGTTATTTGGGGTTCTGATTGTCTCCCCGATTTCCTCCGTTGCCATCGCAATGGCAATCTCGCTTTCCGGTATTGGCTCTGGGGCCGCAAATGCTGGAATCGTTGCCTGTTCCTTTACTTTGGCATGGATGGGAGCAACTGTGAACCCGATTGGTGGAACCCTGGCGCACTTCTTAGGTTCACCCAAGATTCAAATGGCCAACATGCTCGAAAAACCAAAACTATTCATCCCGGTAATTATTGCTTCAGGTATTTCTGGTTTATTCGCAGCAATTTTCCAAATGAACGGTACGCCATTCTCCGCTGGATTTGGTTTTTCAGGATTAATCGGTCCACTGACCGCCTACCAGCATTCTACCGGTTCATTCCTCCTGCTACGGGTAATCCTGGTGTTTGTAATCGTTCCGGTAATCTGTGCTTGGCTCATGAATTTCATCTTTGTTAAACGCACTACTTTTGTTCAGCCAACTGATCTTAAACTGAATCTATAATGTTTCATGTGAAACACAAAAAGGTGATCGAAAAATCGATCACCTTTTTGTGTGTTATCAAGTATTTTAATTTTAGTAAATGCCGTCGTAAGCCTTTTGGAATAGCTTAACAACTTCTTCAACAGTTCCCTTCCGTGGGTTGGAGAATGCATTACCATCCTTTAATGCATTCTTGGCCATTAATTCAAAGTCTTCTGGCTTAGCGCCAATAGCCTTAATTGAATCAGGAATACCAATTGACTTAGCTAATTCACGCATCCCATCAATTGACTTGTGGGCAGCTTCCATAGTCGTCATACCAGTTGTGTCATAACCCATAATTTGGGCTAATTTAGCAAACCGGTCTGGACAAGCAATGATGTTCCATTCTTCAACTACTGGCAGCATCAAAGCACAGCAGACACCATGAGGGGCATCATATTGGCCACCCAATTGGTGCGCCATTGCATGAACATATCCCAAGTTAGCGTTATTGAAGGCCATTCCGGCAAGCATTTCCCCTTCGACCATCTTGGTCCGAGCTTCAACATTGTGACCATTCGCAACCGCTTCAGGTAAGTATTGTTGAATAATTTGAATGGCCTTTTCACATTGGCTATCAGTAATATCATTGTGGTCAACTGAAACGAATGGTTCAACCGCTTGAACGTAGGCATCCAAACCAGTTGCGGCAGTTGTGGCTTGTGGAATGTCCAGCATGAGCATTGGGTCATTAAATGAAACCAATGGAATGTTCCGCCATGAAACAACTACAAACTTTAGGTGAGTATCTTCATTGGTAATTACTGCGTGCCGGGTCAATTCAGAACCGGTACCAGCAGTCGTGTTTACCGCCATCAATGGTGGCAATGGCTTATCTAGCGTTTCAATTCCGGCTAGTTTAGTAATATCGTCACCATTGGTGAGAATAATTCCAATTCCCTTACCACAGTCATGAGCAGAACCACCACCAACGGTGATAATGCTGTCACAACCTTCATCCAGATAGATTTGCTTCCCCTTCTTGATATCACGAATCTTTGGATTTTCTTCTGCACCATCGAAGATGCCGTATTCAACGCCCGCCTTCTTCAATGAGTTAACAGTTTGATCAACTGGTCCATTTTCAATTTTACCGATGTGACCACCAGTAACTACGAGGACCTTATGCATACCAAGCATCTTAGCCCGATCACCAATCTTGGCGATTACTCCAGGGCCAAAGAAGTTTACGCTTGGCATTAAGAAATCAAATTGTCGTTCCATGATATTGCCTCCAATAAGTTAATTACAGTATTGATTGTAATACCAAGTTTGTGAAAATCAACACAATTTACAAGAAACTAAACATTTTTATTAATCTGTTTCATTAAAACCATGGATTATCGATTCATGAAGGATTGTAAAATCAATCACATTATTTATGATATGGTAAGCCGTTAATAATCGTAAATGCCCGATAGATTTGTTCCGTGAGCACCAGCCGCATCAATTTATGGGGAAGTGTAAACCGACCAAATGAGATCTCCGTATTTGCCCGTTTCAAAACGGCTGGACTTAAACCTAGTGACCCACCAATCACAAAAGTAAGGTCACTATGCCCATAGGTGGTTAACTGATTAATCTCCTTAGCAAATTCTTCTGAAGAACGTTCCTTTCCCTTAATCGCCAACGCGAATACGTATTCCCGATCTTTAATCTTACTGAGGATCCGCTCCCCCTCCTTCGCCATGACCTCAACCATTTCATTTTGGCTAAGTGATTCAGGAGCCGGTTCATCGGCAACCTCAACAATCTTAAATTTACAAAACCGCCCAAGGCGTTTTTGATATTCAGCAATTCCATCTTTAAAATACTTTTCTTTGACTTTTCCCACACCAATAATTTTAATATTCAAATTCTTCATTCCTTACTTTTTTCTTGCTATTTTACCATCATGTTAATAACTAGAACTTTTCAACAATTTTTCCACAAGTTATCCACAGAAGATCGTGGATAACTCGGGAAGTTCGTTCTTCTATCTTTGGTCTACCCCGAATTAATAACTTAAGTTATCCACATTAGCAACAAAAACAATCGTTCGCTCACCTTAATCTTAGTGCCTGATATAGCAACGTTTATGACGATTTTGATTAAATTTAATCCACTTATCAACAAGTGTGGATAAAATCTGTGGATAACTTTTTACACAAGAAAAATCGTTGAAATAACAACTATCAACAGCCTGTGGATAATTATGTGGATAACTTTTCCACGGTTTGTTATTAATCACCAATCTTTAGACGAATCATTCGTTTTTCATTCATATTCTATGATTCCAGTAAACTTTTATGTCAAATATTCTATCATTAACGAACTATCTCTCTTTGCTTAACCGTCAAGGTTCTGTCCTTGACAGGATAAAAAAACTGGTGCTTACTAAGCACCAGTTTTTCTAGAATCCAGCATCATCATTATCTTGACTTTGCTGATCTTGATCGCTTTCCTGTTGGGAAGAATCCGATTCTGAACTACTACTATTAGCTGAACTATCGTTTTCAGTTAACTTAACAGTAACTGTGTGGGCCTTCCCATTTCGATAATATGTGATTTTGGCTGATTGACCGACCTTATACTTATACAATGCGGTTCGTAATGAACTAACATCCGTTACTGACTTATTCCCAATCTTCGTAATGACATCATATTTTTTAATACCAGCGTTTTTAGCGGCACCACTATCCGTGATGGTCATCACGACCGCCCCTTTAGTAACGCTAGAAGGTAATTTTAAGACTGAAGATTGTTGATCTTGCGAAACGCTACTTAGGTCAATCAATCCTACGCCTAGTGAAGGACGAGTGATTTTACCGTTTTTAACTAGTTGATTGATAATCCGTACAACTTCGTTACTTGGAATGGAGAAGCCCATCCCTTCAACGTTGCTTCCGTTAGTATCAGAAGCTAACTTCATGGAATTAATCCCGATCACTTGGCCAGCCATATTGATAAGGGGACCACCAGAATTACCTGAATTAATAGCTGCATCAGTTTGAATAACACTAGTTGCTGCAGCACCAGACTTCGCTCGAATTGTCCGATTCTTTGCATAAATAATCCCTTTGGTAACCGTATTTGCATATTCACTGCCCATTGGGGAACCAATTGCTAGCACGTCTTGTCCTGCTGCAATGTCATTAGAATTGCCAAAGGAAGCAACAGTTTTCACATTCGCTGCACTAATCCGTAAAACTGCTAAGTCAGTGGTGGAATCTGTCCCAACAATCTTAGCAGAAACTTCTTTACCATTACTCATGATCACTTTGAGCGCATTTGAGCCGGATACCACATGGTTGTTAGTCACAATATAGGCTGAGCCACCACTCTTTTTGTAGATGACCCCAGAACCTTCACTAACCGTTTGCAGTTTCCCAGAGCTGCTCTGACCACTACTTTGTCCAAACAAACTATAAATACTACTTGAGCTTTGCCGATTTTGTAAATTAATTACCGACACTACTGAATCTTTAACTGACTTATATGCCTTCGTCGATTCATTATTTAAGTTCGCCTTATTTTTTGCAACCGATGTCCCACCAGCTTTATTCGACCCAGCGGGAGTCCGCATGGCAATTCGCTCACGAATACCACTAACCACATTACCGATTCCTAATGATAATCCCCCACCTATCAAACCAGCAATTAAACCAACCACAGCAACTTTTATCCAAAATTTATTATTTTTTTTGTTGCATGATACGTCCTCCTATTCAGTTTTCATTATAGAAACCAAATATGAATTATTTTTGAAATTTTTATAATATTTTTCATTATAACGTCATTAGTTTACTTGCGTGATCTTGTTCGGCATCGTCGAGCTGAAAATCATGATCAACCCCAAAATCGCGTTGCTCTAACAACGTGGCAACTGTTAAGTGTGCTAATGATCGAGTGTTATTTTCGTAACTGCGATGGCCAATAATAACTTCTTTCGTATGACGGCCAATCACGCTCGTGAGTGCTTCTGCACCATCCTCATTCGAGAGGTGACCTTCATCACCCAAAATTCGTTGTTTGAGCGGCCATGAGTACTTAGTCCCGTTTATTAGCATCTCCGTATCATGGTTGCATTCCATTAAATAAGCATCCGCATCACGGATTGTCCCAGCTACTCGTTCGGAAATATGCCCCGTATCAGTTAAAATGCAAAATGCTTTATTATCGTGATGGACCTGATAAAACTGTGGTTCTGCTGCATCATGGGAAACTGCAAAACTTTCAACCTGGAGATCACCAAAGTCCTTAATCGTCCCTGGTGCAATCAGATGCTTTTGGTCCAAAGGAATTTTACCAATTTTATTATCCATTGCTTGCCAAGTACCGCGATTAGCATAAATATCCAGTCCATATCGACGCGCTAACACTCCCACACCATGACTATGGTCACTATGCTCGTGCGTAACGAAAATGGCCTCAACATCCTTCAACGAGCGGTTAATCGCTGCCATCCGTGCTTCAATTTGTTTACCACTTAATCCTGCATCAATTAAGATTCGGTGGTGGGCAGTTTCAACATATGTAGAATTACCCTTACTACCACTGGCTAAAATACTGTAGTGTAAATTATCCGCTGTTGCCACAACTATCCCTTTCTCTACTAATTATCACCATTCATTTTAAAAAGCGTTCCACTAAAGGCATTCACCCGTAAGTTTTGGGTATTATCACCGGTTTTGCTTTTCACATTCACATTCCAAATTGGAACATATACGAGCTGATTACCATTCTTTTTAATCTTATCATAACCAAACAGAACATAACGGATTCGCGAATTATTAGCAATCTGGTTATGCCGATAAAGCCAAGTTACCGCCTGTTGCTGTGAAACCGTTAGGGAACGCGGTCGCAAAGTCGTAAAATGACTTAGATAATTCTGCGTATATCCCGTGACTTCATTACTATCATTGATATGTAACCGCAGTTGTCCTGCATTATCTAAGATCGGCTGACCATGAACGGTTTGAGTATAGACAACCTGCCGTTTATTTGATAACTGCGCACAATAGGTATATTCCTGACCATGAAGAATTCGTTTGGAATGCACGATCTTATCCAGTTGTTGCTGTTGGTTAACTTGATTATGAATTTTAATCGGTTTTTGAAATGTACTAGTGATTGTCCCGTTGTTCAAATGAGAACTCTGATTTTTTAGTGCCGTCACCCGTGAATTACTAGTCCACTGATTATTGTCTTGAGCCGCAATGTAATAACCATCTTGCCGATGATTGGAGAGCGACCCAAAACTAATCATGTCATTTTTCATTTCTTTCATCGTAACCTGTGACTGACTTTGTTGCCGACCACTATTATGAAATTGCGTCCCCATTAATAACGAAACACAGAGTCCAATATCAAGAAGGACAAAGGCAATGATAAAAATCCACTGGATTCGTTTAAAATTCATTCCGGTCCCCCCTAATTATTGATTAAACTCTTATAATTTTCCCAACTATTCCGATAGCGAATGTAATAAGTCGGTGTTAACGTTACCGTTTTAGCATTTTGATCTGTCTTCCACTGGTAACCAATCCGGATTCCCGTAACTTCCTTTAACTTATTAACTGATCGTAAGCCATTAAAGACCACCGCTGACGATGGTAGAACGGTTTTTTTATTGCTTACTGGTACCGGCACCTGAAGACTGTAGGTAGAAAAATGATAGCGCTCTGCACCATCATGATTATTCTGGATCTGAACAGTTCCATAACCATCATCATTAAAAATGGGGAACCCTTCTACGAAGCTGCGGTAAGTGATTGATTCGCTTTTTCCATTGTAGGAGTCATAGCGGAGTGAATCTAATGGAATACTCGTACTAGCTAACTGGTTATAGATATG
Source organism: Limosilactobacillus sp. C0001E2 (assembly GCF_056590915.1). NCBI lineage: Bacteria > Bacillati > Bacillota > Bacilli > Lactobacillales > Lactobacillaceae > Limosilactobacillus > Limosilactobacillus sp. C0001E2. The sequence continues at coordinate 101,583 of NZ_JBWPXC010000004.1, forward strand.
ACCAAAGATTTGTTGGTAGTTAAAGGTATCGGACCGTCCGACATAATTTTCATAGTCAAGCGCGCCCTTTGCTGGATCATATACCAACCGTTTACTAGTCCCTGACTGATAAACAATATGGTTATTTTCTTGTTGTGACGTGACCGTCGACTGCTTCGATGAGTTATTCATTAACGTTTGGCTAACGCTATCTGGATTAATCTTACTAATTTGATAACCAAAGTTCGGTAATTTTACCCCATGTGGATAGGTAACCATCGGATGACCACCATAAATCTTATGGTCAACGCTAATTGATGAGCCACCCTTTAAAGATTCTTTAATCGCCTTAGTATTAGCGTTATCAACCTTCACCCGAAAAACCCGATAATTATTATTACTCAACAAATAAATCCGGTTAATCCGATTACTTTTATTCAACGGAATCACAATATGATCAATTCGACTAAGGTTATTATAATTGAGATTTTGATTGAAACTATCGTTAAAGATTGTCATCGGCACACTAGATGGGTACGACAACATTACCGAATTATTTAAACGCAGATAATTCAGATAATTATTTTGCCGACCAGACTCAATCCTCGTTAACCGGTGCATTCGCCAACGTTCAATGCTTTGACGAGCAGTTAACACAGGATTTTTAGCTTGACCATAAAGGAGTTTTTGTCCTTGATCATCATTCGTTTTGATGACCTGCGTTGGCAAATAAATGTCTCGCATCGACTGAGTTGTGACTTGTCGTCCTGTACTTGTTCCAGAATCACCAAAAAAGCGATGATCCGACCGGTATGGGTTTACCCACACAATTCCAGAGAGAATGAGACTAATAACCACCACAATGGTTAAAACAATGGCTAACCAGTTATCTTTAATCTTCGCTAGCATCCCATTCATCTCCTTCATCGTATGGTACATATGGTAGGGAAATGTAGAAAGTTGATCCTTTACCTTCGATACTATCAACCCAGATTTGACCGCCTAAGAGGTTTACCACTTCTTTTGAAATCGCTAATCCTAACCCGGTTCCACCTTGTTTCCGGGAACGCGCCTTATCAACTCGGAAGAACCGATCGAAAATATGGCCGATATCCTTCCGTGGAATCCCCAGCCCTTGATCGGCAATACTCATAATGACGTGATTCTTAGTCTCCATCAGACGAGCAGTGATTACACCACCATCAGGTGAGTATTTGACAGCATTATTCATAATATTATCAATCACTTGGGTGAACTTATCAGTATCAATTTCAACCCAGAGATCCTTCTGAGTAATCTTGCGCTGAATCGTATACTTCTTTTGCTGTGGATCCGTTTCTTTTTTCAAAATCATATCAAAACGGTCCAGAATATAATTAAAAAGTTCGTTGATATTAACGTATTCAAGATTTAATTTTACTGTCCCGGAATCCATTCTAGATAGACTCAGTAAATCATTAATCATTCTGATCATTCGGTCGGTTTCATCTTGAACTACCTTTAAAAATTGGGGAGCAATCTCTGCATCCTTCCAAGCACCATCACTCAATGCCTCAACGTAACTTTTAACACTCGTTAATGGTGTCCGTAATTCATGCGAAACGTTTGAAACAAATTGTTTACGTTCCTGATCTTCCTTCTGTTGACTAGTAACATCATGCAAAACACAAACGAACCCACTGACAAACCCGGATTCACGCTGCACAACTGAAAAGTAAGCCGAAAGAATCATGCCACTTGTATCACTATTATCAATTAGAATTTGTTGAACGTCATCATCAACCAGTTCTCGCATTGTGTAATCTTTTCTGATTCCCAAAATATCTAATAACGATTTACCAATTACGTTATCATCCTCATTGACATCCAACAGTTGTTGAGCAGTCTCATTAATAATCGTAATATTTCCTCGACGATCAGTTGCCAGAACACCATCTGACATGTGAGAAAGTACGCTATTCAAGCGCCGTTGTTCCGCTTCGGAAACTTCCTGACTTTCTTCCACCCGAACAGACAAGTTATTAATTGCACCAGCCAGTTGTCCCAATTCATCATTACCCATTACCGCAACTCGACCAGAATAGTCACCACGGGCAATTCGGAGTGTTTGCTTACGCATTTCCTCAATTGGCCGGGTTATTTCCCGGGAAATAATAATCGTAATTCCCAAACCAATAATAATTGTTACTAATGCAGCAAATACATAGATTAAGGAAATATTATTGATCGTTGAGTAAACGCCCTCTAGGCTAGCCCGCATATAAACGGCTCCAACAACGTTATTGGCATTGTTATTGCTTAATAGCGGGACAACATTTACATAATAGCGATTATGGTTATCATTATCATAAACATTTTTATTATGCGAACGGTTAGTAGCTAAAACATTTTTAACCGTACTATCCGTTGTTCGCTGACCAACCATATTGCGGTTACTAGGATTACTGCTCCCACGAATAATTCCCTTATTATCAATAACCCGAATTTCAGAAATGTTGTTATTATTTACTTCTGTCAGGATTTCACGAATTTGGCGATTAGCCTTTTTCGTATTTTTTCGCCCAAGTTGTGTTGCTAATGAGTTATCAATATATGATGGTAGTTCAATTTGCTGGCGAAAATTAGAAAGGTTCTGCCGTTCCAATTGACGCACAAAAACCGCCCCAACAATTTCCAACGTCAACATTAACATTAACGCAAATACTAGGGCGATTTTAAAATGAATAGATTGATAAAATTTTAGTTTGCTATTCACAACTTATTTACTCCTACTCTTGATTAGGATTTGCTAAGTAATAGCCAACCCCACGCCGAGTTACTAGCCATTGTGGGTGACTTGGATTATCTTCAATTTTTTCACGTAGACGACGGACCGTCACATCAACTGTCCGGACATCACCGAAATAGTCATATCCCCAAACCGTTTGTAAGAGTTGTTCACGCTTGATTACTTGGCCAATGTGTTGGGCCAAATAATGCAACAATTCAAATTCACGATGAGTTAAGTTAATATTATCTCCGCGTTTAGTGACAGTGTATGCATCGGGATGGATGGTTAAATCACCAATTTTAATATCATTATTTTCCGTTTCTGCATTAGGTGTGTTTGCAGCATCCTGACGCCGTAGATTAGCCTTCACCCGTGCTACTAATTCACGATTGGAAAATGGTTTAGTAACGTAGTCATCTGCCCCTAATTCAAGCCCTAAAACTTTATCAAGTTCTGAATCCTTGGCAGTAACCATAATAATTGGTGTATTATGCTTAGCCCGCACCCGTTTGGCTACTTCGAGGCCATCAATTTTCGGCAACATCAGGTCAAGAATAATCAAATCAGGCTGGTCACTTTCAACCTTTTCCAGGCCTTCTTCACCATCAAAAGAGGTTACGACTTCGTAGCCCTCTTTCTCTAAGTTGAATTTGATGATGTCTGAAATTGGTTTTTCATCATCAACTACCAAAACTTTATTGGCCATGTGAATTCCTCCAATTGATAATGGAACTAATTAAGTCACCGCTAGCAGTGCCTTTAATTCCTAATTTATCCGTTTTAATTACTTTCATATTATACCACTTCTCGGTTAATTTAAAAAAATATCAAAAAAGCCTTGTCAAAGTTTCCAATAACTGATATTATACTTATTGTTCTGATATTTATGGGCAGTTAGCTCAGCTGGCAGAGCAACGGACTCTTAATCCGTGGGTCCAGGGTTCGATCCCCTGACTGCCCATCAGAGGTTTACAGAGATTGAAGCTTTTTCTTCAATCTCTTTTTTTATTGTCATAACCTATTTGGCTGGTCATTCTAAATTTTCTCTTGCAAAATCAAACAAGAATTGATATTATTATTTGTGTTGTCAATATGACATGGGCAGTTAGCTCAGCTGGCAGAGCAACGGACTCTTAATCCGTGGGTCCAGGGTTCGATCCCCTGACTGCCCATAATAATAAAGGACGATCACTAAAGAAGTGATCGTCCTTTTTATTTTCCCATTATTTCCCAGGGAATAATTAATATTCAGTAACTAGTTTTTTCGTTCGCTCCAAGATGATGCTTGCCACTACAACAACTACAATCAATGCCCCAGCACAGGCAATAAACAATGGTTGATATGATAATCCTTCAATTATCATTCCACCAATAGCGGGGCCAACCGCTTTACCAAAAGAAATTAGAGCATTTAATAAGCCTTGATAGCGTCCCTTTTCGTCTGTCGGCGATAGTTGATCAACCACGGCAGGCACCGTTGGGAAAACCGTAATTTCACCCAGGGTAAGGACTACCATCCCAAGCACAAACCACCAATACTGCTTAGCGAACACTAATACAACAAACGACATCATAATGCCACAAATTCCCACGTAAATCTTTAAATAATCGTTCTTCACATATTGATTAACAATATTCATCAACGGCTGTAAAAGGACCACCATTAACCCATTAATCGTCCAGAGAAGGCTGTATAAGGTCATCGAGATCCCGTGATTAGTAACATATACTGACATATTACTAGACCACTGAGAATAAGCAATCCAAATAATCACCATGGCAATAAACATCGTCCAGATCGTAATAAGGTTTGGCACTGGTAATTTCGTCGTTTTATTCTTGATAATCTCCTTTTCATCAACGGCAGCTATTCGTTGACGACTAACCTGAACTCGATAAAACTTCGCGACAATTAGGATAAAGAATAAGTATAAGATCCCCGTCAAAAGGAACAATGGCCCAACATGATTACGCACAAGTTGATAAAGGGGGCCAACAACACTCGTCGCAAAAACCATTCCAAGGTTATTGGAGAAATAGATCATATTAAATACAAATCGGCCGTCATGTCCCTTTACCATGGTCCCATATGAATTATGCAAGGTAACTAGCCAACCATTGAAGAAACCGACCAAGGTTAACATCACAGGATAAATTGGCCAATTACTTTTCCAAACCAAGACAAACATTGTGATGACTGCCCCGATCAAGCCTTCAATCATCAAAGTCCGTGGATTATATCGATCAAAGAGAATTCCGGCAATATAACTACCAACAACATTTGCTCCCGAATAACAAAGGATCACCAATCCAGCAATGGTTAGTGATTGGTGTAGTTGATCATGAATATATACGGTTGTTAATGGCCAAACAAAGCTATTCCCGAAGTTAACTAAAAATACTCCGATCAGCAGCCAATGGAGTTTTATCCCCTTATTCATCGTCTGTCTCTCTCCTTTTAACTAAAGAGGCTGGGATAAACCCAGCCTTTCCTTATTGATCATCATGCTGATAATCAATTGAAGCAAATTTGTTATATGTTTTATTAAACAATAATTTAACGGTTCCACGCGGACCACTCCGGTTTTTATCAATAATGACTTCAACTTCACTTAGACTTGGTACATCCGCATCCTGTTGGTTAGCCTGCTGATTATTCCCTTGATCATCATTACCCTCTTCACGTTGATAATAATCATCACGGTACAGGAAACTAACAATGTCCGCATCTTGTTCAATGGACCCTGATTCACGAATATCAGACAATACCGGCCGCTTATCCTGCCGTTGCTCTACTCCCCGGGAAAGTTGAGAAAGGGCAATCACCGGGCATTGAAGTTCCTTCGCCAGCTTCTTCAGTTGCCGAGAAATTTCAGAAACTTCTTGCTGCCGGTTTTCTGAATTTCCGCCTTCAATTAATTGAAGATAATCAATGACAATCAATCCCAGATTACCAGTTCGTTTAGCTAATCGCCGACACTTGGCCCGAATCTCCGGTACTCGGATTCCCGGTGTATCATCAATATAAATATCAGCGGCATCCAGGGTACTTGCTGCTACCCATAAACTACGCCATTCATCCTGGGTTAACTCACCAGTCCGTAAGTGATTAGCATTGATACTGCCTTCAGCACACAGCATCCGGTTCACTAACGATTCAGCACCCATTTCTAGACTAAAAATAGCTACAGAAGTGTTATTTTTAATGGCCACATTCTGAGCGATGTTTAACGCAAATGCGGTCTTCCCCATCGCCGGCCGCGCCGCTAAAATCACAAGTTCGTCAGGGTGGAGTCCGGTCGTCATCTTATCAAGTTGCGGATACCCTGTTGCAATCCCGGTAACATCCGATTCTTGGCGAGATAATTCAAAAATCTTATTAACTGATGAATTTAATAGGTCACCAATCTTTTGCAGATCAGTATTATTATTGCTTTCCGCTACTCCTAAAATTGAGCGTTCTGCATCATCAAGTAAGTCGGTCAGGTCTTCTGTATCGTCATAGGTCTTGCTGACGATCTTGGTCGCTGTATCAATTAACCGACGGGAAGTTGCCTTTTCTTTGACGATCTTAGCATAGTAAACCACATCAGCTGCCGTGGGCACTGCACCAGCCAGTTTAGCCAAATATTCTACGCCACCAACATTTTCAGTTTGATTTTCCCGATCTAATTCATTCTTCAATGAAACAACATCAATCGGCACATCACGATCGTTTAGTTTGATCATTGTTGAAAATAAAATCTGGTGAGCCCGCGTATAGAAATCTTCTGGCTGGACATACTCCATGGCTTCAACAATCGCATCTTTAGCCAAGAAGGCCGCCCCCAGAACTGCTTGTTCTGCTTCTAGATTCCGCGGTGGTGTTCGATTAATTTCTGGCGCGTTATCCATGGATTGCCCTCCTTTTTATGGAATATGTTAATCTTTATTTTTCAGCAATATGAACGCGCATCTTAGCTTCAACATCATGGTGTAACTTAACCTTAACCGTTACATAACCCAAAGCCTTAATTGGCGCTGCTAATTCTAACTTTCGTTTGTCTAACTTAATATTGTATTGATCTTGAAGCGCCTTAGCAATTTGTTTGCTTGAAATTGAACCAAACATTCGACCATCAGTACCGGCCTTGCCCTTCATTTCAAGAACCATATCATCGCTTTCTAAGGTTTGCTTTAATTTCTTTGCCTCAGCTAATTCTTCGGCTTCTTGCTTTTCTTTAGAACGTTCTTGGCCTTGAACCTCACTTAATGCTGCCTTCGTGGCTAACTTAGCCTTACCACGAGGAATTAAAAAGTTTTGAGCATAACCGTCTGGTACATTCTTTACTTCACCGCGCTTACCGCGTCCTTTAACATCTTCAATAAAAATAACTTTCATTCTAAATCACTCCTCAGCTGTTTCTGGATCATCACTTGAATTAATGATTTCCATTAATTGTTGCTTTACATCGTCAATTGGCTGATCCTTAATTTGGGTCGCAGCGTTTGCTAAATGACCACCGCCACCCATTTTTTCCATAATTAGTTGAACATTGTAATCACCCATTGACCGAGCAGAGATTCCAACTACATCACTAGAACGTCTCGTGATGACAAATGATGCATCGACCCCTTCAACCTGAAGCAGCATATCTGCGGCTTGGGCAGCCGTTACGGGATCATATAACTTATCATCTGCACCAACGCACAATGCTATTTTATCATTTAAAAATTCAGTGTTGGAGATTAAATGATTACGTTCCATAAAATCGTCCACATTTTCTTTCATAAAGTACTGGATCATTAAACCATCAGCACCTGCCGAACGGAGATAACTAGCGGCATCAAACGTTCTTGTCCCGGCATTTTGGGTAAAGTTTTTAGTATCCACTTCAATCCCTGTCAGCATTGCCGTAGCTTCAAGTTTATTTAAGGCTTTCCCTTCTCGTGGTTGGTATTCAAACATTTCTGTAATTAGTTCACAGGTCGAGGAAGCATATGGTTCAATATATACCAATAATGGATTTTCTGGGAATTCTTCTCCTCGTCGGTGGTGGTCAAAAATTACCGTCCGATTTTCTAGTCGCGAATAAAGTTTTGGCGCCATTGATAGACTAACCTTTGAATGATCAACCATTACTAACAAACTCTTATCCGTAGCCTGATCTAAGGATTGTTCAGGCGTTACCACACAATCCTCAATACTTTGATAGTCCTTGAATTGAAAAATCAGCCGCGCGATATCAGAGTGCAGACGTTCTTGATCAAGAACAATCCAACATTTTTGACCATTCATTTCAGCAATTCGCCGAATTCCTAAACAGGCCCCCATTGAGTCCATATCAGGATTATTATGCCCAACAACAAAAATCTGATCAGCTTGGTTCATTAATTCTTGGAATGCCTGACTAATTACCCGTGCTCGAACTCTGGTCCGTTTTTCCATTGGGTTAGTTTTCCCACCAAAGAAACGAGCCTGTTCATCTTCTGCCCGGACAACTACTTGGTCACCACCACGACCAAGTGCTAAGTCCAAATTTCGTTGGGCGGTATCTGCTAACTTAATAAAGTCAGTTTGCCCATACGAAATCCCGACACTCAGCGTAACTGGTGAATTCATTTTAGAGGTATTTTCGCGAATCGTATCCAGAATTTTAAACTTCCGTTCCTCGAGCTTATGCAGATCGATTTCGTGTCCCATCAGAAGATAGTTATCATCATCAATGACTTTCAACAATAAGTTAAACTTATCCGCCCACTTACTTAATTCAGAGGTAACGTAATTATGTAAGTTGGAAACATCCGAATCACTCATTCCCTGTGTTAGTTCAACATAGTTATCTAAATAAATATTCCCAAGGAAGAGCCGTTCATTTAAATACCGCTTATTGATTCGTTCATACTTCGTAATATCCATCAAATAGAGGTTGTTAAACCGCTTTTGGTAAAAGAATTCAAATTGGTGATCATTCCAGCTAACGATCGTTGGAGCGTGATCATCCTGGTGTTGGGAAACAATTTCTGCTAATTCTGGGATACTGTTTTCCAGTTTTTCGCCGACAACAATTTGGTTACCAAAATACTTCACCATGTACGGATTGGCCCAACGAACAACTCCCCGTTCATTCATAATGATAATACCAAGGGGCATTTCAAGAAGAGCTTCTTGCTGGCTATTTTGAACTTCATAAGTTAGATCGCTAAGGTACTGCTCAGTTTCTCCTGCAAGATGTTGGAGTTGCGTGAGGCTCAATATTAAGCCAATAATTCCTAATAATAATAAGATTATTCCCGCAACCCAGTTATAGAGAAAGGCCATCACAATCGCAATCGTTGTCGTAGCGAGTAAAAAGAGTGTATTTAGTCGCAACCGCCGATTTTTAAACACTTTTGCAATTGTATTTTGTCCAAACCAAAATCGCATCTCCCTCACCTCCCAGTAGAATAGTTTAACATTCTTATCTTATCACAAACACTTTAGTAATTTTGGGTAAAAAAATAGGATATGAGTTTAACTCATATCCTAATTGCAGATTAATCTTCCGCAACAAATGGTAGAAGACCCATAATCCGCGCACGCTTAATCGCAATCGTCAAACGACGTTGGTTCTTAGCGCTTGTTCCAGTAACCCGGCGTGGCAAAATCTTACCACGTTCAGAGATGAACCGGCGTAATAAATCAGTGTCTTTGTAGTCAATGTATTCAATGTGGTTTGCGGCGATAAAGTCAACCTTACGGCGACGACGGCCACCACGACGTTGTTGTGCCATGAAATTTCCCTCCCCGTTAATTATTTAGAACGGTACATCATCGATTGATGGTTGATCACCATCATCGTTATCTGATGAACTGTTGTTGTCTTTATTAGTGCTCATTGCACTATTATCATCAATATTGATACCATTACCGTTAGATGAATCATTTGAATCATCATTATTAAACGGCAGTGTACTCAAATCAACCTGATTATCTTGATTAAAGACCGGTTGATTATTCGCGGCTGGTTGAGCAGGGTTATTGTTGCTGAAATTACCACCATTATTATTAAATGCATTATTTTTGCTAAAGTTTTGGTTGTTGTTATTAAAACCTCCATTATTACCTTGGTTGTAGCCACCCTGGTTGTTAGAACCCTGATTGCTTGACCGTGGTTCCAATAATGCAAAGTTTTCAACGGTTACTTCAGTTACGTAAACACGTTGACCTTGATTATTTTCGTAATTCCGCGTTGATAGTCGTCCATCAATGCCGACTAACGAACCCTTATGAGTGAAATTAGCGAAGTTTTCAGCAGACTTTCGCCAAATGACACAGTTAATAAAGTCAGCATCCCGATCACCATTCTGATTTCTGAACTGACGATCGACAGCAACTGAAAAACTGCAGACTGCTGTTCCGCTACCGGTATACCGCAATTCCGGATCTCTTGTTAACCGTCCAGTCAATACTACACGATTTAACATCGGACATCACTCCTCTCAAAATATTTCGTTAAGACTAACCGCGCTTAACGATCATGTGACGTAAAATGTCGTCGCTGAACTTAGATAAACGATCAAATTCGTTTAATGGTTGGTCGTTATCAGTCGTTACGTTAATAACGTGGTAAGTACCTTCTGTGTACTTATCAATTGGGTACGCGAAACGACGAGTTGACCAATCCTTTGAGTCAACAACAGTTGCACCATTGTCTGAAAGAACCTTGTCAAAGCGTTCTACTAAAGCACTCTTTGCTGATTCATCAATATCAGGACGAATGATGTAAGTAATTTCATATTTGCGTGTTTCCATGAATGTTACACCTCCTTATGGACTCTGGCCCCTTCTCCTCATGAGAAAGAACAAGGAGAGTAGACGTTCTCTAACGTATACTCACAGACTAGAATAATAGCATAATTACTCCTAAATAACAAGGATTAAGCAAAAAGATCTGAAATTGCGGTCTATTATTTAAAGACGTAATTTCAGATCTTTTGTATTATTTAATTTTCAGTTTCTGGTGTGGAGTGAGCATCTTCAGTACTAGATTCTGGTTGTTCATCATCATCCGCTGCTTCTTCCTTAGCAACCCGAGTCATTGTTGCTACTTTTGAACCATTGGTCAACTTAATTAGGTGAACCCCAATTGTGGCCCGTCCGGTTTCAGAAACGGTTTCAACACCAAACCTGATAATGACCCCTTCTGTTGTCACTAGCATGATGTCTTCATCACCATCAACCGTTGTTAATCCAGCTAACGGACCGTTCTTTTCAGTAACATTGACGGTCTTAATTCCTTTACCGCCACGTCCCTTAATCGGGTATTCAGCAGCCGGAGTTTGTTTACCAAACCCTTTTTCACTGATGACAAGCACCCGACTATCCGGATTCAATTGACCAGCGCCGATTACAAAGTCACCCTCACGAAGACGAACACCACGGACTCCGGCAGCAGCACGACCCATCGAACGGACGGCACTCGCACTGAAACTAACTGCGTATCCTTCATGCGTCCCAATAATCATATTTTGATCATGGTCAATGATTTCTACCGCAATCAATTCATCGCCATCGTGAAGGTTGATTGCCTTCAGTCCGTTGCTTCGAATATTCTTGAACTCTTCAACCGCAGTTCGCTTAACAACCCCTTGTTTAGTTACAAAGAAGAGATCACGGTCTGCATCTTCTTCCGCTGTATTAGAAACATTAATCACAGCGTTAATCTTTTCTTTTGCATCAATTCCGAGCAAATTAATAATCGGAATTCCTTGTGCTGACCGTCCGTATTCAGGAATTTCATACCCCTTCATCGAGAAGACCTTACCTGAATTAGTAAAGAACAGCAGCATGTCATGAGTAGAACTTGAAATTAAGTGCTCAATAAAGTCGTCACTGTGTACGCCCATTCCTTTAACTCCACGACCACCACGGTTTTGTGATTTAAATTCATCCACCGGAAGCCGTTTAATGTAGCCGTTATGGGTTAAGGTGACCACAATATCCTGTTGTTCAATCAAATCTTCATCTTCAAGGTTCGTAATATCGCCAACTTGAAGTTCAGTCCGCCGGGCATCACCAAATCGACGTTGAATTTCTTTCAATTCATCATAGATAATTTGTTGAATCCGTTCACGATGGGCAAGGATATCCTTATAATCCGCAATTGCTTCCATCAATTTCTTATATTCAGCTTCGATCTTTTCCCGTTCCAGACCGGTTAACCGAACTAGCCGCATATCAAGAATTGCTTGGGCTTGACGATCTGACAATCCGTACTTGCTCATCAATTCGCTCTTGGCTACTTCACTAGTTTGCGATTGACGAATGATCTTAATGATTTCGTCAATATGGTCAAGGGCAATCCGCAACCCTTCTACAATGTGGGCCCGGCTTTCCGCCTTTTTAAGTTCGAATTCTGTCCGCCGCCGAACCACTTCTTCTTGGTGTTCAAGGTAGTAGGTCAAGATTTCTTTCAAACTTAAAATCTTTGGTGCACCCTTGACGATTGCCAACATGTTGAAATTGAAGGTCGTTTGCATCATCGTCATCTTGTACAGATTATTCAAAATGACTTCCGCACTAGCATCCCGCCGGACATCAATTACAATCCGCATTCCTTCACGGTCAGTTTCATCATTGACATCAGTAATACCATCAATTTCCTTTTCACGTGCCAATTCAGCGATCCGTTCGATCAACTTTGCTTTGTTAACCATGTATGGAATCTCGTGAACAATTATTTGTTGTCGTCCCGTCTTAGTTTCTTCAATATCAACTTTTGCGCGAACGATAATGGTTCCTTTACCGGTTTCATAAGCCTTCCGAATGCCTGATTTACCAAGTACGACCCCACCAGTTGGGAAGTCTGGTCCTGGCAACACCTTCATCAGATCTTCAGTCGTTGCATCAGGATTATCCATCAACACATGAATTGCACTAATTACTTCCCCCAGATTATGCGTCGGAATATTAGTTGCCATCCCGACGGCAATTCCTGAAGCACCATTAACAAGCAAGTTTGGAAAACGGGCAGGCAACACTGTTGGTTCCTTTTCAGTCCCATCATAGTTATCTTGGAAATCAACCGTATTCTTGTTAATATCACGCAACATTTCAACGGCGATTTTACTCATCCGTGCTTCGGTATACCGCATTGCGGCCGCACCATCTCCATCGACGGAACCAAAGTTACCGTGACCATCAACTAACATATAGCGGTAACTAAAGTCCTGCGCCATCCGGACTAAACCTTCATAAATTGAAGAATCACCATGGGGGTGGAACTTCCCCATAACGTCCCCGACAATTCTGGCAGACTTCTTATAAGGCTTATCAGGAGTAACTCCTAATTCATTCATTCCGTATAAAATCCGTCTTTGAACTGGCTTTAAACCATCACGAACGTCTGGTAACGCCCGTGAAACGATGACACTCATCGCATAGTCCAAAAACGAGTTCCGCATCTGACTGGTCAGTTTGACATCAGTAATGCGGTTTGACATTTCTTCTTCAGCCACTCGTCTTGTTCCTCCTCAAATTAAAGGTCTAAGTTCTTAACAAATGTTGCATTCTTTTCGATAAAGTCACGCCGTGGTCCGACCTTAGTTCCCATCAGCATTGGGAAGATTTCATCTGCTGCCGCAGCATCATCCAGATCAACCCGCAACAAGTGACGATTTTCAGGATCCATCGTGGTTTCCCACAATTGTTCCGCGTCCATTTCACCAAGCCCCTTGTAACGTTGGATAACTGGTTTGGGACTCGGCTGAAGTGAATTGACAACTTGCTCTAATTCTTCATCCGTTTCAATGTATTTAACGAATTTTCCTTGTCGAACTTGGTACAACGGTGGCTGAGCAATATAGACATAGCCCTTTTCAATCATTGGCCGCATAAACCGATAGAAAAGAGTTAATAGTAACGTCCGAATGTGCGCACCATCGACATCGGCATCCGTCATGATAATCAGCTTATGGTAATTAGCCTTTGAAACGTCAAAGTCTTCACCAAATCCAGTCCCAAGTGCAGTGAATAATGATCGAATTTCATCATTCGCGAGGACCCGATTCAGGCTGGCCTTTTCAACGTTCAAAATTTTACCCCGAATTGGCAAAATTGCTTGAGTTAACCGCGAACGCCCTTGCTTAGCAGATCCACCAGCAGAGTCCCCTTCGACGATAAATAATTCCGAAATCCTTGGATCCTTACTGGTATTATCAGCAAGCTTCCCGGGAAGGTTGCTAATTTCAAGTCCGCTCTTCTTACGAGTAACTTCACGCGCCCGTTTAGCGGCTACCCGCGCCTTGGATGCTAACATCCCTTTTTCGACAATCTTCTTCGCCGTATCCGGATGCTCCATCATAAAGCGGTTCATTGTTTCACTAAAAATGTGATCGGTCGCCGTTCGTGCATCAGAGTTACTTAACTTAGTCTTCGTCTGGCCTTCAAACTGCGGATTAGGGTGCTTAATTGATACAACAGCAGTCAGCCCTTCACGGACGTCATCACCAGACAACGTACTGTTGTTTCCCTTCAGCTGGCCACTCTTTCGTCCATAATCATTAATTACCCGTGTTAAAGCAGTCTTAAATCCAGTTTCGTGACTCCCACCTTCGTAGGTGTGAATATTGTTAGTAAACGTTAATAGGTTGCAACGGTAGCCACTGGTGTATTGTAAAGAAACTTCCACCGTAATACCGTTATATTCACCTTCAACATAAATCGGCGGATCGAAAAGTAATTCGTGACCCCGATTCAGGAATTCAACGTAATGACGAATTCCGCCTTCATAATGAAATTCTTGACGGTTATCTTCATCATTCCGCTTATCTTCAATCGTGATCTTCAATCCCTTGTTCAAAAAGGCCAGTTCACGTATACGATCAGTTAACGTCTTAATGTTATAAACCGTCGTTTCACGGAAAATATCTGGATCTGGTTTAAAGTGAACAATTGTCCCATGCTGGGTCTCTGGAAGTCCTTCTTTAATCACCTTCATTGGCGTCTTAACATGGCCACCTTGAAAGTCCATGTAATACTCTTTACCTTGCCGAGCAACTCGAACATCCAACTCCGTAGAAAGGGCATTAACAACGGAAGCACCAACCCCGTGCAATCCACCGGAAACTTTATAACCACCGTTGCCAAACTTTCCCCCAGCGTGGAGAACCGTAAAGACTGTTTCAAGAGCTGGCTTACCAGTTTCTTTTTGAATATCAACCGGAATTCCCCGTCCATTATCAGTAACGGTAATACTGTTATCCGGTTCAACAACAACGTTAATTTCATCTGCGAACCCAGCTAACGCTTCATCGATCCCATTATCAACGATTTCCCATACTAAGTGGTGTAATCCCTGAACAGTAGTCGAACCAATGTACATCCCAGGCCGCTTACGAACTGCTTCTAATCCCTTTAAAACTTGGATTTGGCTAGCATCATACTTACTGCCGAGCTCAGCTTTCTTTTCAGCCTTTTCTTCCTGTAGTTCGCGTTCTTTATCGCTCACGTTGTTTCCTCCTTCGTCAATGTCCCACCATCAATTTTAAAAATTGTTGGTTGCTTGATTAGTTGTCGTGCAACCCCACTCAAACTAGTAGTTGTTAAAAACGTCTGAACCTTATCTTGAATTGCTGTTAATAGATGCGTCTGGCGATCATCATCTAGTTCTGAAAGGACATCATCCAATAACAGCAATGGGTATTCACCTGTCTGCTCCTTCATCAAATCGATTTCCGCGAGTTTAACTGCCAAGGCAGTCGTTCGCTGTTGCCCTTGCGATCCAAAATGCTGAACATTTTGGCCATTCACAATAAAATGAATATCATCCCGCTGCGGTCCCGCTAATGTCGTTCCAAGCGTAATCTCGCGTTCCAGATTATCATCAAAAAGTTTTCTTAACTGCGTTTCAAGGTTCTCTCTTGTCGTTTGCTCATCAATTGTGAGTTGCGTTACATACTTGAGCCGTAGCTGCTCCTTTTGCAAAGAAATATGTTCATGCAGTTGCTGGGCCCACTTTTCTAATTGCTTCAATAATCTGAAACGAGCCAACACAATCGCTGCACCATCCTGTGATAATTGGTCAGAAATGACCCCGAGCAAAACTCGATCTGTCTGCTCACCAGAACGTAATTGTTTTAGGTACTGATTACGTTGATGAAGCAATGAATGGTAATGACTAACGTTGTGCAAATAAGCACTACTCATCTGACCAAATTCCATATTCATAAATTGCCGCCTAACTTGGGGTGCGCCCTTAACCAGAGCTAAATCTTCAGGTGCAAAGAGAACAACATTTAAATTACCAACGTACGCTGATAGCCGACTCTGATATAAATGATTAACTTTGACCCGCTTACCGCCCTGAGCAAGCTGAATTTCTAATGGAACCCGTTCAACCTGTTTTTGAACCTTACCAGACAAAAAAGCCTGCTTATGCTTCCATTGGATCAGCTCCCGATCCTTAGAAGTGCGGTGGCTTTTCGTTAATGCTAAAACATGAATTGCTTCCAGGAGATTCGTTTTTCCTTGGGCATTCTCACCAATCAAAATATTAATTCCGGGTGAAAATACCACCTTTAAATCATCATAATTGCGAAAATGTTTTAAATGCATTTCCTGCAGAATCATCAAACATCACTGCTTACTTTCAATTTTGACAGATTCGATGCCCACAATTTCAACTTGATCGTTTGGATAGAGTTTCTTACCTCGTCGGTCATCGAGTTCACCGTTAATTTTGACCTGATGTTCCTTCAAAAACCATTTAGCGGCTCCACCAGTTGGAATAATCCCTTCTTCTTTGAGAAGTTGACCAAGGGTAATAAAGTCACGATCAATTTGGAAAACTTTACTATTACTCACCTTATTCACCTGCTTTACTAATAATTTATTATAGTCTTTTATCACTCCAAAAACAAACTTAAACATCTTCTCAGGCGATTTTAGCGAATTTAGTATCCACGAATGTTTTTAATCAAAATTGGCCTAAATTCGTTGAGAATCGCTTTATTTATCTTTGAGCCTTTTGATCAATAAAAAAGAACGTGTAAAGAAGTCATTATTGACTCCTTTGCACGCTCTCGCTTTAGCAATCACGACTAAAACGTTCGAACTGGTGTAATTAATTGAACAAAATTTTCTTGATCTTCGGTCGGTACTAACGTAAATGGTCGTAATGGTGAAGTAAATGACAACAAAACGCTGGCTTGACCAAATGACTTCAGAGCGTCACTCATATAGTCAGGATTGAATGAGATTTCCAACTTATCCCCGGTTAGTTTTTCAAAGTTAACGTCTTCCTCAACGTTACCCACATCTGCAGAATCACCACTGATCTTGGCAGTATTTGTATCAGGATCTAATGACAAGTTAACAACATTGTTGTGCCCTTGGTGGGATAGCAGTGAGGCCCGATCAATTGCTGCTAGGAAATTACCTGCTTCCAATTCAATCGTTGTATCTGCTGTGTCAGGAATTAACCGGCTAGTTTCTGGGTACATCCCTTCCAGTAACCGTGAATAAAACAATGCGTTATCGAATTGGAATAAAACTTGATTTTCAGCAATTTGAATTTGGATCTCACCTTTGACATCAGCGATCATACGCGCTAATTCAGTCATGCTATTACCAGGAATGACAACATCATAACTCTGACCATTGGTTGGAACAGTAACTTTCCGTTGTGCCAATCGGTGACTATCGGTAGCAACTGCTACTAATTGATCATCAGCAAGCCGCATATGAATCCCAGTTAAGATTGGCCGACTTTCTTGCTTAGAAACAGCGATTCGTGTTTGCTCAACAACGTCCCGAAGTAAGTCAGCGGCTACTGCAATCGTTGATGCACTTTGAATTTCTGGTAAGTGAGGATAGTTATTAGCATCTTGACCGTTGATTTGAAATTCTGCAGTCCCCGAAGAAATTTTAGCCTGAAATCCATCATGAACTTCAATTGTTACATCTTGATCAGGTAATTTTTTAATGATTTCACTGAAGAATCTTGCAGGTAACACAATGGCACCAGGTTCTTCAACAGTTAAAGCGTTTTTACCATTTTCCACTGAAAGTGTTGTTTGGATCGTAATGTCAGCGTTGCTTCCTGTTAAGATAACTTGTTGATCTTCAACAACAATTTTGACCCCAGTTAAAATTGGGATTGTTGTTTTAGAAGAAATTGCTCGTAAAACATTATTTAATTGGTTTGCAAAAACAGATCGATTAATCATAAATTTCATTTTGAGCTGCTCCTTAATATATATATATATTTAATTAATATTATAACTAGTAGTAGTAATAGGGCTTGTGGAAATTGTGGAAAAATAATTGGAATAATTGACATTCTTGACTTTTCCACATGTGGATAACTTGTTGAAAACTTTGGGATAACTTTTAAATTATCCACAACTATTAAGGACGTAAATCTTTCTTTAATGAATTAATTTCTTTTTGTAAATTGGCATCGGAAGTCATTTGCTTTTCAATTTTGTCGATTGCGTGCAGGACTGTTGTATGGTCTTTACCACCAAATTCCTTACCAATTCGTGGTAAAGAGTTATCTGTTAATTCCCGTGATAGATACATTGCAATTTGACGTGGGATCACAATGTTTTTGACACGTTTTTTACCAGTAATGTCACTTTGGTTGATATTAAAGTGAGCAGCCACCTTTTTTTGAATTAAATCAATTGAGAGAGTTGCTGGGGCATCGTTGCCAATTCCCTGTAGCGCTTCTCGTGCAACCGCTTCGTTGATTGAAGTTTTGTGTAAATCAGCAAAAACCCGTACGCGCATGAGAGCACCTTCAAGCTCCCGGACATTCGTATTAATTTTAGAAGCAATAAAATTGAAAACTTCATTTGGAATACCTTGGAGGTTTTCCTCTTCGGCTTTGCGGTTCAGAATTGCAATTCGTGTTTCTAAGTCTGGTGCAGTAATTTCAACAGTTAATCCCCAAACGAATCGTGAAACCAGTCGATCAGTCAAGTTAGGAATTTCCTTTGGATTTTGATCGGCAGTTAAAACGATTTGTTTGTTGTTGTCATGAAGACTATTGAAGGTATTGAAAAATTCTAATTGTGTCCCATTTTTTTCACTAAAGAATTGCACATCATCCACCAGGAGTGCATCTAAATCCCGATATTCCTGTCTGAACTGCTCTTGTGTCCCCGTTTTAATGGAGTTGATGTAGTCGTTCATGAAATTTTCGCTCGTCACGTATTTAATCTTTGCATCGGGCTTATGAACGAGCATGTTATTGGCGATGGCTTGCATTAAGTGTGTTTTACCAAGACCAACATCCCCATAGATAAGGAGGGGATTGTACAAACCACCTGGTTGTTCAGAAGCAGCAAATGCGGATGCATACGCAAACTGATTGGTGCGTCCTTCAACAAAATTATCGAATGTATATTCAGGATTGAGTGGTGTTTGAGTTTTATAAGTTGGTTGATCTGGTGCGGGATCCGCTTTTTTCATTAGATCCTTAGTAAGAACATAGATTGGTTCAATTTCTTCACCAGTCTTTTCGTGCAAAATATGCTTTAGTTGAATATTTAAACTCTTCTTCCACCAATCAAGATGATAGTCGGTTGGTAAGACAACCGTTAGTTGATGATTTTGAAGAGAGTATGCTTTTGCCGGAGCAACGACGTTTTCGTAAGTCGGTGGAGTGATCGACTGCTTAAACTCGTTTTGGACCGTTTCCCAGAGAGAATCGAGCTCAGTCAAAATAATTCCTCCTCAGAATAAAATAATGTGGATAAATAAAAACCAAGAATAATTTTATCATTAGTTTTTCTAGTTTTCCACAGGCAGTAAAAAATTTGATCCACAAATTACACAACGCTGTGTGGAAAATACTCACAGGGGTGTGGAAATG
Source organism: Limosilactobacillus sp. C0001E2 (assembly GCF_056590915.1). Lineage (NCBI taxonomy): Bacteria > Bacillati > Bacillota > Bacilli > Lactobacillales > Lactobacillaceae > Limosilactobacillus > Limosilactobacillus sp. C0001E2. The sequence continues at coordinate 121,173 of NZ_JBWPXC010000004.1, forward strand.
TGGAAATATCCACAGAAAATAAAAGATATCCACAATTTTTTGTGGATATCAACAAGCCTAAATGGTGAAAAGATAGTAATTAACAGGATTTTCCACAAGGCTGTGGATAACCTCGTTGACAACCCTGTGAGTTAGTTATTTTTAGTTAAAAACCCTGTGAATTGGTTCTAAAATCTGATCGTCAAAAAATAACGCTGTGGATTATTTAATTCTTCTTGTGGAAAACTAAAAAGTTTTTTCGGCGAAATCGCCCTTTATTGCAGAAAAAAAGTATGATATACTTTAACAGTATGTTTGAAGAGTTTGTCCATTTTGGACGTTAAACCGAACAATTTATTACAATGCCGAGGAGGTGCAAAAGCTTATGAAGCGCACATTTCAACCAAAGAAGCGTCACCGCGCTCGTGTTCACGGCTTCCGCGCTCGGATGAGCACTAGTAACGGTCGCAAGGTATTGGCCCGTCGTCGTCAAAAGGGTCGTAAAGTATTATCTGCATAAAAAAGTCCGTCAAGGCGGCTTTTTTCTCAGTAGGGAGCAGGGCCATACACTTTGCTGCAATTTTAATATTGTGGTGTTGTTATGTTCCTTCTCCCTTTTTTAGTTACTGAGGAGATTAATAATGAGAAAATCATTTCGAGTAAAAAAAGAGAACGAATTTCAACGGGTCTTTGAAACCCATAATTCCGTTGCTAATCATAAGTTTGTGATTTACCAAATGGAAAAGCCTGGTCAACCACATTTTCGAGTGGGGATCTCTGTTGGTAAGAAGATTGGGAATGCTGTTCATCGTAATTGGCTGAAGCGGCGTATTCGGCAAACGTTGCTAGAAGTTAAACCACAATTAAAGTCTGAGGTTGATTTCTTAGTGATTGCTCGTCCTGCTGCTGATGGGATGACCATGGCAGAAACCAAGAAAAATTTGGTGCATGCTTTAAAGCGTGCCAACCTATTAATTGAGGATTAAAAAATGAAAAAACGTTCAAAAAAACTTGTGAGTTTATTAGGTATTTTAAGTTTAACGCTATTCTTAGCGGCTTGTTCCAATAAACCAATTACTAGTCATAGTACAGGAATATGGGATCACTACATTATCTATAACTGTTCCCGGTTTATTATCTGGCTCTCTAATCACTTTGGTGGTTATGGGATGGGGATTATTATCTTCACCATCATCATTCGGATTATTATTTTACCGTTGATGTATTACCAGACAAAGTCAATGATGCGGATGCAAGAATTGGCGCCTGAATTGAAGAAATTACAAAAGAAGTATTCTTCACGGGATCGCGAAACGATGCAGAAACTGCAAGTGGAACAACAAAAGCTTTATAAAGAAGCTGGAGTTAATCCATTTGCGTCCATGCTGCCATTAATTGTCCAATTGCCAGTTATGTGGGCTTTATACCAAGCAATTTGGCGAACAAGTACATTACGTCATGGGACATTTTTATGGCTGCAACTGGGACGGCCTGATCCGTACTATGTTCTTCCAATCTTAGCGGCGTTGTTTACATTCATTAGTTCTTGGTTATCAATGGCATCAATGCCGGAAAAGAACTCAATGTCAACTGCAATGACATGGTTTATGCCAATTATGATCTTCTTTATGGCATTAGGATTTTCATCTGCGATTACCCTTTACTGGGTGGTAACAAATGCCTTTCAAGTTGTTCAAACGTTGCTATTGCAAAATCCATTCAAAATTAGACGTGAACGGGAAGCGAAGCAACGGGCAGAACGCCAACGGAAAAATAAGATTGCCCATGCTAAACGAAATGCAATGAAGAGTAAACGGAAGTAAAGCAATGCCACTAGCCTGGCAACCACTAGTTGGTTCCGGCTGGTGGCTTTTTTTGTTGAGGTGAAATAATGACAATTTTTACGGGAAAAGATGAAACGGTAGCAATCGAAAAAGCAGTCAAGCAATTAGCGGTTACTAAGGATCAATTAGTAATAAAGGTTTTGCAAACTGCTCACCATGGATTTTTAGGGATTGGCCGTCGTCCCGCCAAGGTTGAAGTTACACTGCGCAGAAAAAACGATGATCCATCAAAATCAGTGGTGAACGGTGGTAAGCAGCGTAAAGAAAACGTACAACCTGAGAAAACAACTTCAGAGAAAACGATGACGCCAGCAGAGAAGCTGCAAAAACAAATGGCAGAAAATCATCAACATAATTTAGCTAAATTGAAGGATGCTATGGCGGGATTAACAGACTATCTAATTAAGATTTATCAACAATTGGGTATTACCGTTGAGCCTCGGATTCAAGAAGTAAAAGTTCATCATTGTGAAGTCAATTTGGAGACCGAGCATCCGGGACAAGTAGTTGGCTACCATGGTCGGCGAATAAATGCCATTGAGCAACTTGGCGTAGCTTTTTTAAACTACCATGGCGTTCGTGAAGTGGAATTAATTCTTAATACAGGCGATTATCGTGAAAAACGTCGGGCAACGTTGGATAAACTAATGGCGCGGAGCGTAACTCAAGTCATTGCCACAGGGCAAGCGGTCTTTTTGGATCCGATGCCAGCACGCGAACGTAAATATTTGCATAAACTAGCGGAGCAACATGCGGAAGTACGGACGTATTCGCATGGTCGGGAACCATTCCGGAGTATCGTGATTGCACCACAAAATTAGGTAAGTATTGACAATCGGAACCGGTAAATTTAAAATAACGGTGTTAATTAAATCGAGCTTGTTAGAGTAGTGAAAGTGCTTTGACCATCACCAACGGGAAATCGTTGTTGCTGGAAGGGCACTTTTTTTATTAAGTCAGAAAGGAAGGAAGACAGTGGCGAATTCAGAATTTGATACCATCACTGCAATCTCAACCCCGGTTGGGGAAGGTGGAATCTCAATTATTCGGGTTAGTGGTGAAGAAGCGATTCCGGTGGTGAAAAAGCTTTTTAAGGGAAAGGACTTAGCAAAAGTGGCTAGTCACACCATCAACTATGGACATATTATTGATCCCCAGACTAATCAAGAAGTGGATGAAGTCATGGTTTCCATAATGCGGGCACCTAAAACTTATACAAAGGAAGACGTTGTCGAGATTAATTGTCATGGTGGCTTACTAGCGACTAACCGAATTTTACAGTTAACGATTGGTGCTGGGGCACGGATGGCAGAACCAGGAGAATTTACTAAACGCGCCTTTTTGAATGGGCGACTGGACCTTTCACAGGCAGAGGCAGTGATGGATTTAATCCGTGCTAAGACCGATAAGTCAATGAAAGTGGCGTTAAACCAACTTGATGGGAATTTATCACACTTAATCAAACATCTGCGTAAGGACATTTTAGATGTGCTAGCGCAAGTGGAAGTTAACATTGATTATCCAGAATATGATGCGGTTGAAGAAATGACCAGCAAGCTTTTACGGGAAAAGGCAATTGAAATTCGCCAAAGAATCGAGGAGCTCCTTAAAACTGCTAAACAAGGGAAAGTTTTACGTGACGGTTTAGCAACCGCGATTATTGGTCGCCCTAATGTTGGAAAATCAAGTTTATTGAATTCATTGTTACATGAAGATAAGGCGATTGTAACCAATGTGGCCGGAACCACACGGGACGTGATTGAAGAATATGTCAACGTTAATGATGTACCACTCAAATTAATTGATACTGCAGGAATTCGGCACACTGACGATACAGTCGAGAAGATTGGGGTAGAAAGAAGTCGTCAGGCAATCGATACGGCAGACCTAATTTTGTTACTGATTGATAGTTCTCAACCGCTTACGGAAGAAGATCGGCAATTAATCGAACAAACTGCAAATAAGCCACGAATTATTATCTTTAATAAGAGTGATTTGCCAACGAAGGTTGATCAAGCTAAACTACAAACGCTTGTTGATGGCGATAAGGTAATCACGGCCTCGATGACTAAGCATGAGGGAATTAATGAATTAAGTGCTGCAATTAGTCATCTCTTCTTTAATGAAGGGATTGAAAGTAACCAAAATAATGTCATGGTTACGAATGCGCGGCATATTGGATTACTTCGTCAAGCAGATGAAGCCTTGGGCGATGTATTAAAGGGACTGGATGATGGAATGCCAGTTGATTTAGTTCAGATTGATATGACGCGGGCCTGGGATTTACTTGGTGAAATTACTGGTGACAGTTACCAAGATGAACTATTAGATCAATTGTTTAGTCAATTCTGTTTAGGAAAGTAGCAAGGAGATTAGCAATGAAAACAGGAGAAGCAGTTCAATATGACGGTGGCAATTATGATGTAATCGTGGTTGGTGCTGGCCATGCGGGATCAGAAGCGGCGTTAGCGGCGGCCCGGATGGGGAATAAAACATTATTAATTACAATTAGTTTGGAAATGGTGGCGTTCATGCCTTGTAACCCATCACTAGGGGGACCAGCAAAGGGAATTGTTGTCCGTGAAATTGATGCCCTTGGCGGTGAAATGGGCCACAACATTGATAAGACTTACATCCAAATGCGGATGCTTAATACTGGTAAGGGTCCTGCAGTGCGAGCACTACGGGCTCAAGCGGATAAGCATGCGTATCATCGGCAGATGAAACTAACGATTGAAAAAGAACCCAATTTGACGTTACGTCAAGGAACGGTTGACGATTTGATTGTTGAAGATGGGGTATGTAAAGGAGTCATTACCAATACTGGTGCTCGCTATGGAGCAAAAGCGGTTGTGTTAACTGTTGGGACAGCTGCGCGGGGCAAAATCATCATTGGTGAACTCCAGTATGAATCTGGTCCTAATAACTCCAAGAGTGCTACTAAGTTGTCTGAATGCTTGGAGCGTTTAGGCTTTGATCTAGAACGTTTCAAAACCGGGACCCCACCACGAATTAACGGAAACACAATCCATTATGATGAAACTGAAGAGCAACCTGGTGATGAAGAACCAAACCACTTCAGTTTTGATACCCCAGACAGTCAGTATTTAGCGTTATCAGATCAAATTTCTTGCTGGTTAACATATACTAACCTTCATACTCATGACCTCATTCGTGCTAACTTGGATCGTGCACCAATGTTTTCAGGAGTAATCAAGGGGGTTGGACCGCGTTATTGCCCATCAATTGAGGATAAGATTGTCCGGTTTGCTGACAAGGATCGTCACCAATTATTCTTGGAACCAGAAGGACGAGATACTGACGAATATTACGTTGATGGTCTCTCAACTTCCATGCCAGAAGAAATTCAGCAAAAAATGCTGCATTCTGTAAAGGGACTGGAAGATGCGCAACTAATGCGGCCTGGTTATGCGATCGAGTATGATGTGGTGGCACCATACCAATTACACCCGACATTGGAAACAAAGAAGATTAAGAACCTGTACACTGCGGGACAAACTAATGGGACATCCGGTTATGAAGAAGCCGCTGGGCAAGGTCTAATTGCCGGAATTAATGCTGGACGCCGTGCCCTAGGAAAGAGTCCGTTTGTGTTGAAACGCTCCGATGCCTACATTGGGGTCATGATTGATGACTTGGTTACCAAGGGTACCAAGGAACCCTATCGACTCTTAACTAGTCGGGCTGAATACCGTTTGATTTTACGGCACGATAATGCAGACTTTCGTTTAATGGAAAAGGGTCATGCAATCGGTCTTGTCAGTGATGAACGACTAGCCAAGATGGAAACGAAGAAGCAGCATGTTGCGGATGAAATTAAACGTTTGGAAAGCTTACGAATTAAGCCAAAGACGGCGGCTGATGAATTTATTCAAGCCAATGGTGATAATCCTTTGAAGGATTCTTTAACGGCGGCGGCATTGCTACGGCGACCATATGTAACTTATCAAAAACTATTAGAGTTTATTCCGGCACCAACTACTACCCTGGATCGTCAGGAAGCTGAACAAGTTGAAATTCAGATTAAGTATGCTGGCTATATTAAAAAAGAGGAAGTCAAGGTTAACCGCCTGAAGCGGATGGAAGCGAAAAAGATTCCGGCCAATATCGACTATGAAGCCATTGATGGATTAGCTACTGAAGGGCGTCAAAAGCTCGAAAAGATTCGCCCAGAAACACTCGCCCAAGCATCACGAATTAGTGGAGTCAACCCAGCTGACTTGGCGATTTTGAGTGTCTATATTCAACAAGGGCGGATTGCCAAGATCAATCCTGAAGAAAATTCTGAAAAATAATAAAAGTTCAGACAAGATAGTAGATATTTTAATTTAAAATGTACTATCATTAACCTGAATATTTATGTAATTCGGGGATGGAAGAATGAAAACATTACGGCAAATTTTTAGTTGGGTCATTCCGGTAGTCATTGGTCTAATCTTAGCTTTACTAATTCGGCAATTTTTATTTCAAAATGTCCGAGTTGATGGTCCGTCAATGCTGCCCAATTTGGTAAATAATGAACGGGTGTTTAGTTTTAAACAATCCAAAATTCACCGGGGGAGTGTAGTCGTCTTTAATGCGGATGGCGTGGATCCTCAAGTTTCTACTAAGACTGATTACGTTAAGCGGGTAATTGCAGTTCCCGGTGATACCGTTAAATCGCAAAATGGGAACTTGTATGTTAACGGCAAGAAAGCGAACCAGAGCTATATCAAGATGGACCAACGCAAAGCGGGGACTGGTAATTGGACCCTCAAGAGTATTTCTAAACAGAATAATTGGGTCCGGAATGCTGGCGCAACTAAGGTTCCGAAGGGCGAATATTTCGTGTTAGGAGATAACCGGACAGTTTCTAATGATAGTCGTTACTGGGGTTTTGTACCCAAGAATAAGGTTGATGGAGTAGTAAAGGTTGGTTTTTGGTCTAAGAATAAGACTCGTAAATCCAACGTTAACCAATTCTGGAAGCATTATTTTGCCAACTAAAATAAACGTCTTGACTGTAAAAAGTCAAGGCGTTTTATAATAGCTAATATTTTCAGGAGAGGGAAAACTTACATCAATTTAATTGGCTGATTTTTGATTTGTGGCTGGTAAATCGAAAATAGCGAAAGCACGCACTGGGAAGCCAGGCGCTTTTTCAGCTTTGGGAACGGAAATTAAAATTTCTGCTCCAGTTGCAGGTACTCGATCAAGGTTATCAAGGAGTTCTACCTGGTAGTGGCCGTGAGAAAGGACATAGTATTCACCAACGAGGCCGTCTTGTTGCTGAGTTGCAGTATCCGTATCAAAGGTTTCGTGACCATTAGCTGCCGCATGGCGAACTTCATAGATATATTTAAGCGCTTCTAAGGACCAGGCTGGATAATGATTTTGGCCAGTAGAGTCCGAATTAGCAAATTTTTCTTGAGATGGCCAGCGTTTACTCCAATCGGTTCGTAAAGCAACGAAAGCACCTTCTGGAATGTTACCGTGGGTCTTTTCCCATGCTTTGATGTCATTGACGGACAGACTAGCATCCGGACTTTTGGCAGCCTGCTGACTGAAATCAATGACCACCAGTGGTAAGACTAGATCTTTGAGGGGAAGGTCTTCAACATATCGATCATCGTCCTTATAAAAATGAACTGGCGGATCGATATGGGTACCATATTGACCAGGAAATGTGTATTCTTTGACGAAAAAGCCGTCAGAATGAGTAAAAATAGTTTTGAATTCTGCAGGATGAAATTGGGGAAAGCGCGGGCTATCAGGACCAAAGGTGTGCGTTAAGTCAACCCATTCCTTACTTTTAAGTTGGTTAAATAGTGCTTGAACGTTGTTACTCATTACGTTTCCTCCTTATTCAGCATTCCAAACATCAGCGGCAATTTCTTTAACGAATTTGATCTTATTCCATTGTTGCTCCACAGTTAAAATGTTTCCCTCTTCAGTTGAGGCAAACCCACATTGGGGACTGAGACACAGTTTATCTAATGGATGGAATTTAGCTGCTTCGTGAATTCGTTTGATAATGGTTTCGCGATCTTCTAGCTCACCGGATTTAGAGGTTACGAGGCCAAGGACCACGTACTTATCTTCAGGAACCTTAGCCAGTGGCTCAAAACCACCTGCCCGATCAGAATCATATTCGAGGTAGAAGGCTTGAACGTTTTCTTGAGCAAGGAGAGTATCAGCAACTGGTCCATATCCCCCAGCAGCAGCCCATGTTGAATGGTAGTTACCTCGGCAGACATGGGTATTAATGGTTAAGTCATCTGGTAGGTTCTCAATCGCAGCATTATTAACTTTCAAGAACCGTTCTTGAAGTTCCTTAAGTTGTGATGTGTCTGCATTTGGATCTTTCTTTTTCAGATTGGCAAAATTATTGACAGCGATACCCCAGGTACAGTCGTCAAGTTGTAAAGTCCGACAACCAGCTGCATACAAATCTTCGATTACTTGATGATAGGCAGCGGCAACGTCATGGTCAAGTTCATCAAGTGAGGTGTAAACATTCTTGACACTCGCTTGGTTTTCGGGCCGAATTAATTCTTCAAGAAATTGAGCTGGTGCGGGAATTGTTTGTTTAACTTGGATTCCAGCGGTAACATGATCTCGCACGAATTTAAAATGTTCGACAAAGGGATGATTTTCACCGGAAATTTTACCAACAACCTGAGCAGAATCATTGCGGGTTTCTTCATCATGGAAGAAATAACCATGTTCAAGATTGACATGCTTTACGCCCTGTAACCCCCAAAAGAAATCAAGATGCCAATAGCTACGGCGAAATTCGCCATCGGTAACGGCTTTGAGTCCCACGGCTTCTTCTTGCTTAATTAAATCAATAATGGCGTGATTTTCGACTTCAGTTAATTCATCATGGCTAATTTCGCCATTATTAAATTTTTCGCGAGCATTTTTTAATTTTTCTGGACGTAAAAAACTACCAACAATGTCATAGCGGAATGGTGATTTAGTGCGAGTTGTAAATTCAGTCATAAATAAAACTTCCTTTCTACGATACAAAAAAAGTCCCTAGAATCAGTGACCATTACTGGTGTTGATTCTAGGGACGCTGGTTAATCAATAATTAATAGCGTGTTACCACCCTAATTTAGTCCAGTCTCACGACTGCACTCTCAGTAGGTACTCCACTAAAATGTGGAAGACCCAGGTACGATAACGGGTACCACTCCGTAAGCTGCTTGCGAGTGCTCACAACTTCCATCGCTCCGAGACCATCTTCATTAACTTTCCCAACGCTGCTTCCCATCTAACGCAGTTCTCTGGAGAAGGGATCATTAACTACTCATCTCTTCATCACGGTTATTTAAATCTTGCTTAGAATATTATAATTAAATTTTAATTTTGTCAACCATAATTTTGGAATTTTTAGAAAGTCGGGGAAGAACCCTTTGTCACAACAGATCAATGATAAAATAAGGACAATAGATAAACGGAGGAATTGTGATGAGTACTTTAAAGTTTATTCTTGGTCCGGCTTCAAAGGATCATCAGCATGCACTAGTTCAAGAACTACATCAACAACTGGTTGCCAACCCTAACGACCAGTTCTTTTTTCTTGTACCAAACCATATCAAGTTTTCAACCGAAATAGATGTTCTTAATCAATTGAAGAGCTTAGGTGGTTCGACGGATGTATACGCTCAGTCGCGGGTTCAGGTTCTTTCTTTTACCCGATTAGCGTGGTTTTTATTGCGTAATGATCCTCATTATCAGACACCCCGGATTTCTGATGTAGGTCTAACGATGTTAGTCGCCAAAATTATTCGTGAATTGCCAGAAGACGATTTAAAAATGTTCGCGAAGGAGGCACATCGGTATGGTTTTGTGCAGGATCTAACTGCACAACTGATTGAACTGCAAAATGCCAATGTTGATCCGCAAGATCATGATGCAATTATTGAGCGGGTTCAAAAGTGGGCAGATGAACATCAAGAACGGGTTTCATCGGCATTTTTGGATAAAATGACGGTGCTCTTTAAAGTTTATGCCGCATTTGAACAGGGATTGACAGGACGACTAAATTCAAGTGCGGTTTACCAATTACTGATTAAACGTCTTGCCAAAGATGATTTTTCTCATACACATTTTATCTTAAACCGTTATAATGGTCAGTTTTCCGCGATGGAAGAGCAAATCGTAGAAACAATGATCAAAAAAGCAGCCTCGACCACGATTGGCCTGGTTTTGGACAGACCATATCGAGGGGCAACGCTACCGGATCCGAATAATCTTTTTTATCAATCAGGGATGCAATATCATCGGTTAGCAGAGTTCGCAGAACAACAGCCGGATGTAATACTGGTGGATGATCAAGTGGTTACAGTTAACCGCGTCAGTGATGGACTAGCTGAAGTTGAAGAGTGGATGAAAGCCCAGGCACAATTTACGGTTCCAGAACAACAACCCCGAACTGATCAAGGAGTACATTTTTTTACTGCACCAACGCGGGTTGCTGAACTGCAGCGAGTTGCCGCTAAAATCCGTCAATTAGTGGCTAGTGGTCAGTACCGTTACCGTGATTTTTTGATTTTAACGCGGCACTTAGATGGTTATACGACAATGTTGAAACCGGTGTTTGATGTAAATGAAGTGCCGATTTTTAACGATAATGATCGTTCAATGGCTAATCACCCGTTAGTAACATTACTGGAAGCCATTTTTAAAATTGCTGACCGCCACTTTCAATTGCCAGATATATTGCAGCTTCTAAAAACGGGACTAGTGGTACCTCAAGAACGTGATGAAAAAGGGCAGAGCTATTATCCAAGTCAACGATTTATGTCAGCCGTGTATACAACGGAAAACTGGTGTTTAAAGTATGGAAAAACTGGTAATGCATGGTTAGAACAAAAGGAGTGGGAATTTACTCCGCACGTTGATCCTCAAATCCTGGCAAATAATGAACAATTAAAAAATCGTGAACAGCAACAAACTAACCACATTAATTGGGTAAAGAGTGTCGTTCGTGATCAAATAGCACCGTTCATTAAACAATTACAGGGAGCTTCTGATGGACAGACAGCGGCCCACATTTTATATCAAGGATTAATCAATTTGGGAGTTCGAGAACAACTTGAGCAGTGGACAAAAGCAGCAACTAAGCGCGGTCAGATGGATCTTGCTCAACAACCGCAACAAGTTTGGAACACCATGGTTAACCTACTGGATGAATACGTAACGGTGTTGGGTAATGAAGGGACATTTGATTTAACTGAATTTGCGGAAATTATTCAGGTTGGTTTTCAAACGGCAACGTATTCACAGATTCCTTCGACGATGGATCAAGTCTTGGTTTCCGAAACGGGAATTGTACAAACTAACCAACGTAAGGTTGTTTTTATGATTGGCGCAACCGATGACGTCATGCCAGAAATTAAAATTAGCGAAGGATTGTTAAGTGATCCAGACAAACAACTCCTCAGTCAGGGGCTAGCGGATGGACAATTTTTACCGGTTTCTGGAATGCAACGAATTGATAATGAAGCAATGCTGAACTATTTGGGGATGCTTAATGCGCGTGAACAGCTATACTTGTCTGCTCCTGCGATGGGTAGTAATGAGGAGCGGGTCACAATGTCCCCATATTTGGTAGGTTTAGCAACCTATTTCGGTCAGTGGAATGCGGATAATAATCAGTTACGAAATGACTTGCCATTTGCACCAGCACCGCGCGCTGATTTTTCTAAAATAAAGCCATTTGTTAGTGCACCAGCGGCAACATTAACAAATTACGTCCAAGTAGAACGGCATGCAAAGAATGCTGGGCAAACCGTTAGTGCGGGTTGGCGAAATATTTCCCGGGAAATGAATCATGAACATCTGGGTTGGCTAAAATCGAGTTTAAATTACCAAAATCAAACTACCAAACTATCACCGGAGATGGCAGCAAAGCTCTATGGTCATTTGGATCCGGATGTCTTGAAGCAAGCGACGGCAGCGGGTGATAATTTTGATTGGACGACCGTTAGTGATGATCAACGGCATAATACTTTAGCAACCTCCATTTCACAGTTACAGACGTTTTACCGCAATCCATACGAATACTTTTTGAAGTTTGGCCTAGATTTGCAAAAACGGGAAGAATTGGAAATTACCAATGCGAATTCAGGAACCTTCTATCATGATTCGTTAGAAGCCTTTGTAAGGTTATTGAAACAGAATCAGGTTAAGTTAGCCGAACTTGCTGATGATCAATTAGCATTTTACGTTGCTAAGGCGATGGATTGGGCATTTAGTCGTCAACCAAGTGTGGTGGAACTTGCGGAAAATTATGAGCGAATTGCTTATCAAAAGCATCATCTTGAACAGACGGTTTTAACGATGGCCCGAGTATTACGGAATCAAGCTCAATATTCAGCATCTCACCCAGTAACGACGGAACAAAAATTTGGTCATGTGGGGTTACTAGATGATCGCCATGATTCGCAGCCCAGCTATCGGGCCTTAATTTATGAAACTAAAATTCGTAATCAAAAATCATCTCAACCGGACTTAAAACGCAAAGTTTACCTTCGGGGACGAATTGATCGGGTTGACGCGGTTCGTGGTGATCAGCAGGATTACCTAACAGTTGTCGACTATAAGTCTGCTAACAAGGAATTTGACTTAGTTGATGCCTACGAAGGGTTAGACCTACAGATGCTAACGTATCTTAATAATTTGCAGGCGAATTTAGATATTGCTAATCCAGATCGACAAAGCGCAATTGCGGGTGCATTATACCTCCACCTGTTTGATCCGCATTATCAATATAAGAACATTATTAAAAAGAATCCTGAAATTACAGAACTTCAAAATCATGAATTCAAAGGAATTTTGTTGAATGATGATGCTGTCTTGCGTCAAATTGACGAAGGACTAGCAGCGGCAAAACCAAATCCACTTGTCCTTGGGGTTAGCTATACCAAATCTAAGGATCTTATTAAGGCTAAAAAAGGTTCGCTATTAGTTGATCAAGAACAAATGAAGCAACTGCTGGCACGAAATAAGCAGTTGATTATTGCAGCAGCGCAACAAATTTTTAGCGGAAATGTGGAACTTAAACCATTCCGTCGCGACCAGCGGACAGGATTAGATTACAGTGATTATCTTGATATTTACCATTTCGATAATTTACTCGATCAAGATAAGTATCGTGAAATCATCCTGACCGATGATTATGTGATGAAGAAACTGAAAGATGAGGGGGGCAAACAATGAGTAGTTTTAAACCAACCCCAGAACAAACGCGGGCGATTAATGATCGGGATCGGGATATTCTAGTTTCAGCTTCCGCTGGTTCTGGTAAAACGGCGGTCTTAGTTGATCGGGTGGTTAAGCTCTTAAAAGAAAATCGTCATCTAAATATTGACGAGATGCTATTGGTAACTTTTACGAAGGAAGCTGCTAAAAATATGCGGGAGCGGATTCGTAAGCGTCTGGTTACTGATAGTAATGATCAACATATGAAAGCCCAGATTAATCGGTTAGCACTAGCTAATATCAGTACGATTCACTCCTTTTGTGAACAGGTAATTAAACGTTATTACTATGTGATTGGACTTGATCCACAGTACCGGTTAGTTACGGATGCCACGGAACAGGCGCTTTTAAAAGAACAGGTTTGGAATGATCTACAGGAAAAGCGGTTTAAAGAAGACTATGCGAAGGCTGATCCAAGTGAATGGCATTTTAGCCAGTTGGCGGAAAACTTTGCGGATGCAAAATCAAATGTTGGTGAGGGCCTGCAAGAAGTGGTTGAAAAGCTTTATCAAGAAGCTAATGCCCAACCTGATCCGGATCAATGGTTATCACAAACCGTAAGAAACTACCAATTTGGCGATGAACCAATTATCCAAACTGCCTTTTATCAACAAACGTTACTTCCCATTTTGCAGCAATTCTTTGACCAATTGGTTGCTGATTGGAATGAGTTGGCAACTGAAGCATCCACCAGTGGTTTTGATAATCTTGCTGAGACGCTCGCGGGTGATTTAATTCTGGTTAAAGATTTACAAAAATCATTAACAACTGCAACTTGGGATGAGTTGCAAGCTCAAATATCCGGAATCAAATTTAGTAGACTAAAAACGCAACGTTTTAAAGATGATCCAGATGGTAAGGCGCAGTACGATGAATTAAAAGTTGGGCGTAACGAACTCAAAAAGCGTTTAAAAACCTTACAAGATAAATATTTTCAGTATGATGAACAGCAATTGCGCGCCAAAACGGCGGCAGCCCGGGTGATGGTGGAAGAACTTGTCAGTGTTACCAAGGAGTTTCGGCAGGCTTATCAGGAGGTTAAACTTGCTCGTCATATGCTCGACTTTAGCGACTTAGAACATTATGCTTACCAGATCCTAACTAATCAGAGTGATGCAGGGAAGCAAGTTTTGAATGAATTACGCCATCACTATCGCGAAATACTTGTTGATGAGTACCAAGACACCAACCGTCTTCAGGATGATTTATTGAATCAACTGCATGATCCGCAGCTCAACCACCTTTTTATGGTGGGGGACGTTAAACAGTCAATTTATCGTTTTCGCCAAGCTGATCCATCGTTATTTTTAGATAAGTATGAACGTTATCAATCATCATCTAAAAATGATGAAACTATCATACTGGCTGAAAACTTCCGGTCTATGAATAATGTGACAGAGTTTACTAATCTGGTCTTTACGCAATTAATGGATCGGACAGTTGGGGAAATGCCATATGATGATCAAGCTCAATTGAAGTTTGCGGCAAAGTGGTATGACCCAAATCAAGTTACTCCGGTGCCGACTGAACTGATGGTTTATGATGCAAATGCTGATAATGAAACGATCGTAGATAAGGAAGAAAATCAGCAAAGGTATATTAAACTACCGGAGGGATCGGATAAGTACGCCGGTGATGTTTGGATGGTCGCGATGCGGATTCGCCAAATGTTAGATAATCAAGAGCGTATTTATGATCCAGAATTAGGACATGAACGCCCGATTCAGCCGGCGGACATTGTCATTCTTGAGCGAACCAAAAGTCCGAATAACCGAATTGTGGAACAATTTGGTCAATTAAATATCCCGGTGGTGGTTCAAGACGTACAAAACTATTTCAAAGCGACTGAAGTGCGAACGATGATTTCGTTATTGAAAGTGATTGATAATCCTTATCAAGACATTCCGTTAGTTGCGGTATTGCGGTCGCCAATTGTTGGGTTGACGGAACCAGAAATGGCTTACCTGCGGATTAATCATCGTTATGGTAATTTTTACGAAGCTGTTCAATTTTTTGTTCAGCAGGATCCTAAACAATGGTCAGCAACAACGGATGTGGATTTAGAAAAGTTACACGTGAAACTTTCGCAATTCTTGGATCGGTTAACCAAATTTAAGGTTACGGCTCAACAGGAATCGTTAGTAGAGCTCATTTGGCAGATTTATCAAACAACCGGTTATCTGGACTATGTTGGTGGAATGCCCGGTGGTACCCAACGACAAGCCAATTTGCACGCGTTGTATGAACGAGCACATACTTATGAACAATCCAGTTTTAAAGGTTTGTATCAATTTATCCATTTTATTGAGCGGATGCAAAAGCGGGATGAAGACTTAGGAGAAGCTCCAGTTGAGCTGGCAAACGATGCCGTTAACGTAATGACCATTCACGGTAGTAAAGGTTTACAATTTCCAATCGTTTTCGTTATCGATATGAATCACCATTTTAACTCTCGAGATGTTGCGGGAAACTTAGTAATTGAGCCGCATTTGGGAATTGGAATTCGCTATTTGGGAGATGCTCCAATGAAGGGTGATGACCAATCGTTAACTGCAGAAAACATTAAGGTAACTTATGATTTACCACAGCGAACAGTAGTTGCCGATGCAATTACCCGCGCTAACCGGGCGGAAGAAATGCGATTACTGTACGTTGCTTTAACCCGGGCTGAACAACGGTTGATTTTAACGGGATCGGTGAATGAAAAGAATTCAAAAAATAACTTAATGGCATTAGGTAAACAGTGGTCGAAGGGGCTTCAAGGATTTCAAACGGTCTTGGGTCCACAGTTACGGCTTGATAGTCGATCGATGCTTGACTGGATTGGGCTGACCCTTGTTCGAACTCCTCAGTTTGATCCTCAGGTAATGAAAATGGATACGGGCGGGACGCCCCTTCGGCTTGGTTTACCACAAGCTGATTATTCTATGCAGTTGTGGACAGCGAATGGGGTTGAGAAGGAACTTGCTAAACTGCGGACTGCACATCGGGAAACAATTGTTGACGACGCAGGAAGTCAGCCATTAACTGCTGATGAGCGACAATTTATCCATCGGGTTTTAACGATGAAGTACCCGTATCCAGCCGCAACTAAGACGACTGCTTACCAATCTGTATCAGCGATTCGGGACGTTTTTACTAATCAAGATCCGGATGACGCACAGATGGGACGGCTAACTTTCAATAAGACGGAAGTTAAAGATGAAGGGCAGTATTTGCAAAGCAACTTTAATCAACCGCGATTTATGCAGACCGGTGATTCAGCACCAGCACCAACTGAAGTGGGAACGGCTACGCACTTGGTTTTCCAGATGTTAAATTTGACAACTGGCGAAGTGACGGAAGAACAAGTCCAACATACGATTGATCAACTAGTTCGGGAACGACTAATTGCGAACCGCCGAATTGCTGCTCAAATTGACGTCGCTGGAATCGTAGAATTTTATCAAACGACATTGGGGCAGCGAATTTTACAGCAACCCGCCGCAGTCGTTCGTGAACAACCGTTTTCGATGTTATTGGAAGGGGATCAGTTATTTAAGAATTTAGACCATGATGATGGTCAGATTCTGATCCACGGGATTATTGATGGCTACCTCAAGGGTAATCAGGGAATTGAGCTGTTTGACTACAAGACGGACTATTTGTTACCCCATGATGACCAGCGACTAGCTGAAATTGTGGACCGTTATCAAGGACAGGTCAATTTGTATGCGGGTGCCTTACGACAGATGACTGGGCTGCCCGTTAGTCACCGGTACTTATACTTAGTAAAAACTGGCACTTTATATGAACTATGATGAAAGGGGATTTTCTCAAATGGAATTCAAGAATATTAATACAATGCGGAAACTTAATAATGGGGTTAAAATCCCATGTGTTGGTTACGGAACGTTTCGAACACCAGAAGATGTTGCAGAACGAGCAGTCGCTGATGCCATTGAAGTTGGCTATCGGCATATTGATACGGCAGCGGTTTATGGGAATGAAGAAGCCGTTGGTCGGGGAATTAAGGATGCAGGAATTAATCGCAAAGAACTTTTTGTCACCAGTAAACTATGGAATACAGAACGTGGCTATGAATCCACAAAAAAGGCTTTGCAAGATAGCTTAGACCGGCTTGGTCTTGACTACTTAGACTTGTACCTAATTCATTGTCCAGCAAATGAAAAACAATTTGGCACGGATGCCAAACGCTTAAATGCAGAAACATGGCGGGCGATGGAAGAGATGTACCATGAAGGTAAAATTCGCGCCATTGGGTTAAGTAACTTTATGCCTCACCATGTTGCAGAGCTAATGGAGACAGCCGAAATTAAGCCAATGGTGGATCAAATTGAAGTTCATCCAGGTTGGCCGCATACTGAAGAAATTAAAAAGTTACAATCAATGGACCTTTTGGTAGAAGCGTGGGCACCACTGGGTGGTCAAGGTTCAACGGTCTTGAAGAATGAAACTTTGCAACAAATTGCCGCACGGCATCATAAGTCGGTTGCACAGGTTTGCTTACGCTGGGTTCTCCAACAAGGGGTTCTGCCATTGCCAAAGTCTGTTCACGTTTCACGAATGCAGCAAAATACTGATTTCTTTGATTTTGAACTCACCCCAGATGAAATGAAGCAAATCAGCGCACTACGGGATCTGGGTGTTCAATGCGCGGATCCTGATGAAGTTGATTACTAATGGCAAAGCGGTTTTGGAAATGGTGGCAAATTTGCGGAATTGTTCTAACTGCAGAGGTATTCATTCAAAATGGAGTCTTACCACTCCTGCGGTTAATTAATACGTGGCTCCTTCCTCAGGCGGAAGTACCCTTCGTTTCGGTAACGAATGTCGGACGAATTTTAACCCACCATCCATGGATATTTATTGCAGTCATTAGTGAATTAATAGTTATCTGCGTCTTTTCTTTAATTTTCTTCATGACGATCATGGCTGCAATTGGGGAAAGTAATCGTGGAGTCCTTAGTTGGCATCGCTTTATTCATCGTGAAATGCAACTCATTAAAGATTTTAAGTGGTGGATGGTGCCATTATTTTTGGTTGAGTTTGTAGCAGTAGCTCCGTTACTGAGTATTGCGTTTCGCACGCCGTTACTAATTAATTTACGAATTCCAGAAGTGATTTTGGATTATGGAACACGGAATAATTTGTTGTTGGGACTGACTAGTTTAATATATCTAATTAGCTTTGGGATCACCTTTCATGATGGTGGAACATTAACGAAAGCGGCAATTACTTCGGATGCACATTTGATTCATGATCATCAAACAGCATTGCACTTCTTTCGAATATTGATAATAACGGGAATCCTAAGTTGGTTAATTAATGGTGGTTTGCTATTAATCCAAAAAGCTAGCGGTAGTAATAACCGTGAATTGAGTATTGTCTGTTTAGCACTTGCACAAACAGTTGCACTCTTGATGTGTAGTTGGCTACTGATGCGGTGGTGCGAATTGACCGCTGGTGGCAGGATTGCGACTTCACGACCGAATAGGTGGTGGAGCGGGTGGAGCTTCATAATGTTAGCTCTGGTCGTTTGCGAAACAAGTCTTAGTAGTAACAGCTATTTTCAACCATCACGGTTAACTGCCCCAGTCACGATTTCGCATCGTGGCGTAGCTAACCATAATGGCGTACAGAACAGTGCTACGGCATTAAGACGGACAAATAAGGATTATCACCCCGATTATGTTGAAATGGACGTTCACGAAACGAAGGATCATCAGTTTGTGGTAATGCATGATGAGAACCTCCGAAAATTAACCACCGTAAATTGTCGCCCTAATCAATTGACGCTTGGCCAGTTAACACATTTAACAATGCATGAAAATGGCCAGACAGCGAAAGTTGTGAGTTTAGATCACTATTTACGAGTAGCCAATCAATTGCATCAAAAGCTCATTATTGAGTTAAAGACAACCTCACATGACTCACCAGATGTTTTAGTGCGGTTTAATCGCCAGTATGGACAGTTGATTGTCCATCGTCACTATCTTGTCCATTCACTGGATTATGGACTAGTCAGACATTTACAACGGCTTAATCCGCGGATGAAGATCCTGTACTTACAAGCGTATAATTTGACTAATCCGCAATCACAGATCAAGGGATTTAATAACGAGTATTCGTCTCTGAACGAACGGTTTATTAATGCGGCACACCGACAAGGGAAACCGGTTTATGCCTGGACAGTTAATAATCCAGGGGCAATGAATCAATTAATTAACCAGCATGTGGACGGAATTGTCACGGATGATATTTCAACTCTCCAACGAACAATTCGGCGAACGTTGGGGAGCCAAACGGATGCTGAACGATATTGGAGTTATTTGAATCCAATTGCCAATTTGCCATAAAAAAACTCGGTAGAGTATGAAGATGAAACTATGAGTGGTTTCTATCACGTACTCTACCGAGTTTTTTGATTATAGTTCTTTCTGTAAATATTTGGGTAAGGGTATATTTAAAGCCAATACAGCACCAACGATGAGGATGGAGCCTAACCAATCCATACTGGTCATGTGCAAATTGAAGAAGACAACAGAACCGATTGTAGCGGTAATTGGTTCGAAAGCGTCCGTCAAACTAAAATTAGTCGCACTGATGAATTTCAATGAATTAGTAGCTAGCTGAAAAGGAATCAATGTCCCAATTATTACTACTCCGGCAACGCACCACCAAACAAGCTGGGTATGCGGTAAACTTGGTTGAGCAGGATGAAAACAAAAGAGGGCAATTCCGGAAACAAAAATCCCCCAGCCGGTAATGGTTAATGAAGAGTAACCTTGTTTAATCAAATTTTGCGGAATGAGTGTATTTGTAGCAACGCCAATTGCTGAAAGGAGTCCCCAAAAGAGGACGGTCGGGGTGATTGCCAGCCTTGTTAAGTGACCATTAGTTGCCAGGAGGACCACGCCAATAAAGGCAATTAAGGCCGCGATAATTTGAATCCGCAGTGGTCGTTGATGACGAAAAATGGCGACATAGGCAATGATGAAGAAGGGACCAATGAACTGGAGAACAGTTGCAATCGAAGCGTTTCCTTCTTGAACGGCCATGAAGTAACAAAATTGAACGGGTAACATACCGAACAAGCCATAACAGATTAGGGTCACAATATTGTGACGATTTTCTTTAAAAATTTTGATCGGGTGGCCGCCAACCAGCCCAGAAATAATTAGTAAAATGGGTCCGGCAGTCAGTTGGCGAATTTGCGAGAGCCAAAGCGCATTGATATGCGGACTGAGCCTAAAAAGGGCGGTTGCAAATAGCGATGAAATCCCCCACATCATACAGGCCGCAATGGCTAATAGGGTCCACAAACGTTCTTTTTTCAAAAAATCACTCCCAATAAAAAGCGGCTGGGGGAAATTCCCATCCTCAAACTCTAAATATATCCTAACATGAACTAGTTTTAATGAGCGAGTAATGCAGTTATCACAGTGATAATTCCAAAAATAATTCCAGGGAAATTACCAATAAAAACTGCCCAGTCACGATGCCGCTTATTTAATGCGTAAGCACACCAGAGGAAACCATTAAAAGCGGCTACCGTTGGCTGAAGGATGTTCACTGGATGCCCATTCAGATTAGCAATAATCTGTGGGATATACGATACATACATCATAATGGTAAAGATGGAGGCGATACGGCCAATCATGATCGCCGAATGCTTTTCGCCACTCAGCATTTCTTTACGTACATCTTCTAACTTATTCTTTTGGGCGTCCATGGAACTACCTCACTTTCATTGTAAATTTTTTCTGTTGATAAGATAGTCCGTTTTTTAAGAGTTGTAAAGATATTTATTGAAATTAATAATCACCATTGAGAATTGAATTTTTAACGATGACGTAATCAACTTTCGTAATTGATTCGAGGTCACGACCACCCGCGTATGAAATTGACGATTGGAGGTCTTCTTTCATTTCTTGAAGAGTATCTTTGATGGAGCCACGGAATGGAACCAACATCTGCTTACCTTCAACGTTGCGGTAAGCACCCTTTTGTACTTCGGATGCTGAACCCCAGTATTGTTTATATTGTTTACCATCAATCGTGATGATGTGACCAGGTGACTCGATGTGACCTGCCAGCATGGAACCAATCATTACCATCGAGGCCCCAAAGCGGACTGACTTAGCGATGTCACCATTGTGACGAATCCCACCGTCAGCGATTAAGGGCTTCCGGGCAGCTTTACTGCAGAGACGGAGGGCAGCTAATTGCCAACCACCGGTCCCAAAGCCAGTCTTAAGCTTAGTGATGCAAGCCTTACCAGGACCAACGCCGACTTTAGTAGCATCAGCACCAGCGTTTTCTAAGTCACGAACCGCTTCAGGAGTGGCCACATTCCCCGCCGTGACGAATGATTCAGGGAGTTGCTTTTTGATGTATTGGATCATTTTGATAACAAAATCAGAATGTCCGTGAGCAACATCAATCGTGATGTATTCTGGAATTAAATGTTCGGATTTTAGCTGATCAATAAAATCATACTCACTATCCTTAATCCCCACGGAAATTGAAGCAAATAGTCCACGATCATGCATGCGGCGAACGAAATCTGCCCGGGTTTCTGGAGCAAAACGGTGCATAACGTAGTAATAATCATTTTGTGCTAACCAAACTGCTAAGTCCTCATCAATCACACTCGCCATATTAGCTGGAACCACGGGGATTTTGAACTTTCGTGGTCCAAACTGCACGCTTGTATCGGCCTCTTTACGACTCTTAATAATACACTTATTAGGAATCAATTGGATGTCATCATAATCAAAATTTTCCACTTAGGAAAACCACCTTTCGTAAATCCAAATCGGTCTTGAACCATCTGCTAATATATCAGAACTTGAAAAATAGTCAATATAATTTACGGACATTTCTAAAAAATGTTCCGAAAATAGTTCGCTAATCCTCTTGAATTTTACGGAGGGATTATGTAGTATGATTAAGTAACTGTGTGCTTATAAGTTATAAGAAATGAATAATGAGGTGAATACTTAATGGCATCAGTAGTAATTGTTGGTAGTCAATGGGGAGACGAAGGAAAAGGAAAAATGACCGATTACCTGAGTCAAGAAGCGGACGTGGTTGTCCGTTCCCAAGGTGGTAATAATGCCGGGCACTCCATCGTCTTTGATGGCAAAAAATTTGCGTTGCGGTTAGTTCCTTCGGGAATTTTCGGTGCTAAGAAGCTTTCCGTAATTGGGAATGGGGTGGTTGTGAACCCGAAAGCATTGCTAGAAGAATTGCATTATCTTGAAGAAAATGACATTGATGTTTCTGGCTTGCGGATTTCTAATCGGGCGCACGTCACGATGCCTTACCACATCTTATTAGATAAGTGTGAAGAGAAGGCGAAGGGTGACCAGAAAGTTGGGACGACCCAAAAGGGAATTGGACCAACGTACATGGATAAGGTGGCCCGGATTGGGATTCGGATGTGTGACTTATTAGAAAAGGATACTTTTGAAAAGAAGTTACGCGAAAACCTCAAAATTAAGAATGAAATGTTTACCAAAATTTACGGTGTTGAACCGCTGAAATTTGAAGACATTTTTGATGAATACTATCAATATGGTCAGGAACTAAAGAAGTACGTTACTGACACTTCCCTGTTGATCAATTATGAAATGGATGCTAACAAAAAGGTGCTCTTTGAAGGAGCCCAAGGGACAATGCTAGATATTGATGACGGAACATACCCATACGTCACTTCATCTAATCCCGCAGCTGGTGGTGCTGCTACTGGTGCCGGAGTTGGCCCCAACCGGATTGACCGTGTCGTGGGAATTTGTAAAGCATATACGACCCGAGTTGGTGAAGGACCCTTCCCAACTGAGTTAACCGATGAAATTGGTGATCACATTCGTGAAACTGGTCATGAGTATGGGGTTGTTACTGGTCGTCCGCGTCGGGTTGGTTGGTTTGATGCAGTTGCATTGCGTCACGCCCACCGGGTAGATGGTCTTGACTACTTGAGTTTGAACCTGTTGGATGTTCTTTCAGGATTGAAGACCATCAAGATTGCACGGGCCTATGGATTAGACGGTCAAGAAATTAATTACTACCCAGCTAGTTTGGCAGAATTAGACCGGTGCAAGCCAATTTATGATGAATTGCCAGGGTGGGATGAAGATATTACCCACGTTACCAAGTTTGAAGATTTACCAGAAAATGCTAAGAATTATTTGAAGCGGATTGAAGAATTGACGGCAACGCCACTAGCAACCGTTTCAGTGGGTCCAGATCGTGAACAAACGATGATTTTGCATGACCCATGGAAAGAATAGTTAATTGATGAAGAAGCTACGGTGGATTATCTAAAATCCAGCGTGGCTTTTTACTTTGTGAAAATATCCAATAGCAAATTTATTTTTCACAAAGTATCTTACTGCCAGTAAAGAATGATATGTGTGAATTTATGAGCTATTAAAACTTTTGCTTGTGAAATTATCAAAAACGTTTACAATGTGAAATAAGGACAACAAGGAAAGGTGATTTTTAAAATGGCTTATAAAACAATCAATCCATATACTAATGAAGTGGAGCACGAATACTCCCAAGCAACAAATGATGAAATTGAAAAGACATTAGTGGCTGCACATGCGCTTTACTTAAAGTGGCGCGATGGTGGCGAATTAGCAGAACGGAAACGGATCATCACTCGTTTGGGTGAACTATTGCGCAGTAAGAAGCATGAAATGGCCGAAATTATGACCCGGGATATGGGTAAGTTAATCGGTGAAGCCGAAGGAGAAGTGGAACTTTGTGCATCGTTCTGTGATTATTACGTTGAACGAGCAGATCAATTTTTGGCTCCAACCCCGATTTATACAGAATCAGGGAATGCGTATGTGTTACATCAGGCAACCGGGGTTTTGATGGCGGTAGAGCCATGGAACTTCCCATTCTACCAAATTGCGCGGGTATTCATTCCGAATTTCTTGGCAGGGAATCCAATGATTTTGAAAGACGCTTCTAATTGCCCAACTTCAGCTCAAGCATTTGCAGATTTGGTTAAAGAAGCAGGAGCACCAGAAGGTAGTTTAACGAATATGTTTATTGACTACGACCAAGTTGGTGCGATCATTGCTGATAAGCGAGTACAAGGGGTTTGCTTAACCGGTTCAGAACGGGGCGGCCAAGCAGTTGCAACGGAAGCGGCGAAGAATTTAAAGAAGAGTACGATGGAATTAGGTGGTAATGATGCCTTTATCGTTCTTCCAGATGCCGATATGGATAAGTTAGCAGCCATTATTCCAGCTGCCCGTTTATACAATGCTGGTCAAGTATGTACTTCATCCAAGCGGTTTATCGTTCCTGATAACCTGTATGATGAATTCTTGAAACGGGCGACGGAAATCTTTAGTAATGTCAAGATGGGTGACCCAATGGATCCAGCAACGACTTTGGCACCAATGAATTCAGAAAAGGCGAAGAATAAGCTGCAGAAACAAGTTGATTTGGCAGTAGAAAACGGTGCAAAGGTGGTTTACGGAAATCAACCGGTTGACCTAGCTGGTCAGTTCTTCATGCCAACGATTTTGACGGATATTAGTCGAGATAATCCGATCTTTGACCAAGAAATGTTTGGTCCAGTCATGTCCGTTTACAAGTACCATGATGTTCAAGAAGCAATTGATTTAGCCAATGATTCTAGCTACGGCTTAGGAAATACGGTCTTTGGCAAGAACGTTTCAGAAGCCCGGAAAGTAGCTGCCCAGATTGATACTGGAATGAGTTGGATTAATTCTGGTTGGGCTTCGCTGCCTGAACTACCATTTGGTGGAGTTAAGCATTCCGGCTATGGGCGTGAACTGGCCGAACAAGGCTTTAAGTCATTTGTTAATGACCACTTGGTTTATGAACCAGAGGCATAAAATTTAACGTAGAAAAGCCGTCCACTGAGAGGTGGGCAGCTTTTTTTGTGGAAGAAGATAGCTCGATCATAAGTACTCGGTTATAATTCAGATGATGACTAATGATGGATATGATTAAAGGAGCGAGCAGCACCATGAACAATGCACAGTCAGTTTTAAAAACGGTCTTTGGATTCGATGAATTTCGACCGGGACAACGGGAAGTGATTAGTGCGGTTCTGAGTGGACGCAATACTTTGGCCGTGATGCCAACCGGTGGTGGTAAATCATTGTGCTACCAAATCCCAGCCTTGCTTAATCCAGGGGTAACGATAGTCGTTTCACCATTGATTTCGCTAATGAAAGATCAGGTTGATGCACTGCATCAAAATGGGATTGAAGCAGCTGCCATTAATAGTACTACGCCTCGCAATGAGGTTAATCCAATTCTGCGTCAAGCATATGAAGGAAAACTAAAACTGATCTATGTGACTCCTGAACGGTTAAATATGGACTACTTCCGTTACCAACTTAATTATCTCAATATTAACTTAGTAGCGGTTGATGAAGCCCACTGTATTTCGCAATGGGGTCATGATTTTCGACCGGCGTATCGTCAACTGCGGACTGCGATTGCGGGACTGAAATCGCGTCCGGTAACTTTGGCGCTTACTGCGACAGCGACACCACGGGTTCAACAGGATATTGGTCAACAGCTAGCAATTGATCCGAATAATTTTATTGTGACGAATTTTACTCGGCCCAACATTAGTTTTAAGGTTGTCCAACCACAATCTGACACCAAACGGTATATTGCAGAATATCTCAAGAATCATCAGGATGAAGCAGGGATTATTTATGCTAATACGCGCAAGGGAGTAGAAGCGTTAGCGGAATATTTAAATGCCCGTGGGTTTAATGTTGAACCATATCATGCAGGAATGGATAATCAAACTCGTGCCCGAATTCAAGATGACTTCCAATTCGATCGCATTCCGGTGATTATCGCAACCAATGCTTTTGGAATGGGAATTGATAAAAGTAATGTTCGATTTGTGGTTCATGCAACCAGTGCGCAAAATCTAGAATCTTATTATCAAGAAGCTGGTCGTGCAGGGCGAGATGGCTTACCGAGTGAAGCGGTAATGTTATTTCATGCTGGTGATATGCAACAGTATCGGCGCTTTATTGAGATGTCAGAAGCCGATGAAGAGTATCGTGATGTTCAATACCAAAAATTGCAAGCGGTGATTGATTATGCGAACACACCACGGTGCTTACAACAAGAAATTGTCGAATATTTTGGTCAACATTGTGACCCCTGTGGCCATTGCAGTAACTGTTTAGATCAACGCAAACTAATCGATGTTACACGTGAAACAAAATTGATTATTACCGCAGTCAATGAATTACATAATCGCTTTGGGAAGGGTGTGATTGCACAGGTAGTGACTGGTTCACAAAGTGAACGGATGCGTCAGCTTCAGGCAAATGAATTATCAAGTTACGATTCTTTGGATGATTTGTCTAAACAACAAGCAGTGAGTTTAATTGACTACCTGTGTGCTACCGGGTATTTAGAACTGCGTGGCAGTCAGTATCCGGTAGTTGGCGTGACTAAACGTGGCTGGAATGTTTTAAATGGCAACGAAAATGTTCAGCGACGTCAAGAAACGAAACCGGATCAGAAAGCAACCCAAATTGCGGATGAATTACCAGAAGATCGGGAACTATTTGCTAAATTACGGGTTAAACGGTGGGAGTTAGCTCAGGAACAAGGAGTACCGGCATTTATGATTTTTTCTGATCGTACTCTCCATGAGATGGCCAGAAAACGACCACAATCATCAGCGGAAATGTTAGACGTTGCGGGGGTTGGTCAACGAAAATTGGATCAGTATGGTGCAGCTATGTTAGCTGTGATTAACTAAGGATAAGTAAATCCCCAAAGCATTTTTGATTTGGGGCTTAGTTTTAATTTTGTATTTTAATGGTCAGGTATCGCTCAAGAACAATCATTAGAATAACAACCATCAAGAGGGTGACGCCGAATGCCCAATGAGATCCTTAGAAAAGAGCACTTCCTTTTCAATAATAGGAAAGTGGTCAAGAATTAAGTGTTGAATTTTAATCGTCTTCCTGATAACGGAGATCGTCGTACTTATGGTTTGCTTGTTGATGAGCTAAGTCTTTAGTGCGATAGTAAACAGCGTCCGCCCAGAATCCAGCGCCATGTGCTGAAACCAGCACCTGAACATTTCTACCGTTAATATTTTCGGTGGTTAGCGCGAATGATTCACCATCACCAGCGGTTTGGGTCCATCCACGGATGTTTAGATAATGAAGGCCGTCAACTGTTACGAAAGCACCACTTCCCCAATGTTGTGTTGCATTTTGTGTTGCTTGATTTGTTGTCTGGCTATCGTCACTTAAGAAACTACTATCCTGCTTGAATAATTTAGTAGTTGAACCGTCAATTGTAATAGTATTCTTACCGAAGGTCACGGATGATGCATCGCCGTCCTCTGTATACCACGTACCGCGCATGTCAGCAGGGACTGTTACAGGACCTTCGTTACCATATTTGCCAGTATCGTTTGAAGATGATGAACTGGTAGTGTTACTAGTAGAATCGCGCTTATCGTTGACTTGCGCACTTTGCGCGAGTCGATTTACGAAGTCACCTTGTCCCTTATCATTAATGTACTTCACCATTTCTGAACGGCTAACGGTGGCTAACTTTTTACCACTGTGTTTTTTACTAGCGTTTTGATAAATGATGACATCATTATCCTTAACCGTATAAACGAGGTTAGAACTCTTCCCATCAGCTTTAACATTATAAGCTACTCCTTGACCGCGATCCGCTAATTGATAGTTACTTGCTGGATATAAATCGACTTGTAATCCTGACTTTTTAGCTTGCTTAGCGGTCGTTGCCCAGTCATTACCAAATTTATTTCCGGCATACGTGGTAACAACACTTACCATTTGCTGCGGGGTTAAATTGTTTTCACTAATCTTTGTGCTGGAACTACTTGCTAATAAACTTGATGAACTGGCACTGTTGGTTGGTGAGCTCTGCTGAGTACAACCAGCTAGTGCGAATGCTAAACCAGTAACCGTTAACGCCGCAATCCGTTTTTTATCATTTCAAAGGCCTCCACCCAATATTATTACCTTTTTAATATACAACGAACAGCATAGTGGGACAAATGCTAATTCCATTCAAAGGATGGATGTGTTCGGTCCACAATTCCTGATTGGGTTTCAACACCAAAAATTTCATGAAGTTGGTTGACTAAGTCTTCCTTTGCTTGATCCACCGTTTCCTTATTAATATCAATGAATCCGTCAATGGGGAAGAACACGTCCTTAGTATCTGCGGTAATTTTACCGTACTCACTTTGTCGCCAGGTCCAACGCCGTGTCCGGACTTCGTTACCAACTGCGTAAACAACTTCTCCATCATCGGGAGTTTCAACAGTATCCTTTCCCAGCGGAACGAATTGATCACCAGCTTTAGCGGACCGCATCATGATATCCTCTGTGACGTTATCTAACGTATGGGTACCCATTGGAACTGTGTATTTAAGCGAAATCGCGTTATTTAAATCCACAAGGGGGTTAATATGCGGCAGATCTTTTCCTTTAGAAAGACGCTTAAATAGTGCTTCAGCTGAGCAAGGGAACCGGTTTGGATTGATACCAATTTTCCGAAAGGCTTCCCGGTATGGGATAATTTCCGGTCGTTGCTTAACGTTTGTATCCGCAAATTTTTTCTGAGCGAATTGCATATACTTATTTAGCATTTCATCAATAATTGGGTAGTTCCGTGAATTATCAATTCCATGGGCGACAACAACGCCAACGTACATGTCAGGAACTTGTTCGAAAATATCTGAAGTAATAACAAATTTCATGATAAATCCTCCTTGAAAAAAAGCTGGATAAGAATTTCTGCCGCAGCAGCATCTTATCCAGCTTGTAGGTTACAAACCCTCTGATGTATTACTTATTATTTTCTCCGATTTTAACAAACAATAATTTAGATCGCAATAACTAATTTAGAACTTTAGCAATTGCTGAGGTTGATGAATTAAATAAGTGGGTTGTTCCTGCTTAAGGGAGTCGATATTAAAGGCACCCCACGTTGCACCACAAGTTTTGACCGCGGCATTCTTACCCATTTGGAGGTCATAACGGGCATCACCGATCATAACACTTTGTTGCCGATTAAGATTGAAGTCGTGAACCACACGGTTAACACTTTCTGGATTGGGTTTAAAGTTTTTAACCATGTCGGAACCAACCACCTCGGTAAAGAGTTGGTCAATTTTGAAACGTTTCAGATGATGATAAATTGTTGCAGATGAATTACTAGAAAGAATAAAAAGGTCTTTACCACTATCGTGAAGTTGTTTGAGAGTAGGGATTACACCATCGAAAAATTTAGTACCGGCATCTTCATTTTGCGCACAAAAAGTTCGGAAGTCATCATAGAGTTGATTAAGAACTTTTTGCGGGGCTAGTGGTGCCAACATGGGGAAGAATGTCTCAATTGGTAATCCCATGTAATCAAGTACTTGTTGTTTAGTGGGTGCTGGCAAGTTGTTTTTAATGAATGCTTTTTGGGTAGCAACGGTGACCACGGCCCCTGAATCGGCGAGGGTACCATCGAAATCAAACATAAAATTATTCACGCGGAACCAGTCCTTTCAAAATTAATTATGCTCACCATTATACGCTGTTAAATGGTTGACACACAACCATGAGACGGGTAGACTATTTCTAAATAAAGCCTTTTTAACTCGACCCAGAGAGGTCCAAAGGGGAATCGATAGATAACATTCACGTCTTTATGTCCCCGATGTACGTAAGGGCGTTTTTATTATAGAAAAGGAGTGTTGATTGTGGCCCATGAGATTGTTGATGGATCCAGTATGCAACGTGCATTAACACGTATTACTTACGAAATCATCGAACAAAATAAAGGTGTCGAGAACTTAGTGTTTGTTGGGGTTAAGACCAGAGGGATTTACTTAGCTCAACGCTTAGCTAAGCGGATGGAACAATTGGAAGGAGTCCAAATTCCAGTTGGCTCATTGGACATTACGCTTTATCGGGATGACCGTCATGTTGCTGATCATAAAACCCAACCGACAGTGAATGGCAGCGATATTAAAGTTGATATCAATGATAAGCACGTTATTTTAGTGGATGATGTTTTATTTACGGGACGGACAGCCCGGGCAGCGTTGGATGCCCTAATGGATCTTGGCCGCCCTAAGCGGATTTCATTAGCAGTCTTGGTTGACCGTGGTCATCGTGAATTGCCGATTCGTCCAGACTTTGTTGGTAAGAATATTCCAACGTCATTGAATGAAACGGTGCATGTGGCAGTTGAGGAATATGACGGCCACGAAGACATTTCAATTGAAGATAATTAGAATTTCACCATTTAATTCGCTCCAGAGAGGGCAAAAAGGCGAAAGCGGGTTAGGATAATAATCCACGAAAGCAGTCCTCTTTGCGGGGACTGCTTTTTTCATAGGAGGAATAACAGATGGAACGCTTTGAACCAATGGTCGCAATTGATGTTGATACGAAGGAAGCGGCCTTAAAACTTTTTGATCAATTAGCTGGCGATACTAACCATACTCCAATTGTCAAAATTGGAATGGAACTTTACTATGCTTTTGGTCCTGGGATTGTTAAGCAGGCTAAACAACGCGGCTTAGCCGTTTTCCTTGATTTAAAATCTTACGATATTCCCAATACGGTGCATCGGGCAATGCGCGTAATTGGTAAGTTAGGAGTTCGGTACACGACCACTCACGCAGCCGGTGGCACTGAAATGCTGAAAGCGGCGAAAGAAGGGCTAGTAGAAGGTGCCCACGAAGCTGGGTTGCCTGAACCAAAGTTGCTGGCAATTACAGAATTAACGTCAATTGATGAAAATATTCTCAAAAATGAACAACATGTAGATTTACCGTTAATCGATGTAGTTAAAAATTATGCGCAGGTTGCTGAACGGGCTGGACTAGATGGGGTTATTTGTTCTGCCCAAGAAGTGAAAGCAATTCGTACGGTTACTAAGCCAGACTTCTTATGTGTGACACCAGGAATCAGGCCGAACTTATCAGTGCATGATGATCAAAAACGGGTGGTAACACCAGCTCAGGCACGCCAATTAGGTAGTAATGGAATTGTGGTTGGCCGACCAATTACCCAAAGTGATAATCCGGTAGCGGCATATCAAGCAATTCGGCAAGCATTTATGGAAGGTGAAGAATAATGGTTGGACAATTAGAAATTGTGGCAAAAAACTTATTAGATATTAATGCGGTAGCTCTGAAACCAGACGAACCATTTACGTGGGCAAGTGGGATGCGCGCGCCAATCTATACAGATAATCGGTTAACAATTTCCTACCCGTTTGTTCGTCGGAATATTGCAGTGGGAATGACTGAGTTAATTAAGCATCACCTTGATAATGTAGATGTCATTGCGGGAGTGGCAACTGCAGGAATTCCCCATGCAGCATATGTAGCTGAGCGTCTTCAAAAGCCACTTGTCTATGTTCGCTCTAAGCCAAAGGATCATGGCCGTGGTCGCCAGATTGAAGGGGTTTTAAAAGCAGGTCAAAAAGTAGTAGTGATTGATGATTTACTTTCAACTGGTGGCAGTGCATTGAAAGCTGTTAAAGCGGTTGAAGACGCAGGTGGAGATGTGATTGGAGTTGTTTCCATCTTTAGTTATCAATTACAGGCACTGGATGATAATTTTAAAGAAGCGGGACTGCCCTACTATTCAGTTACTAACTACACAACGTTAATCGAGACGGCAAAGCAAAACCAAATGATCTCTGACGAACAACTTGCTTCACTCCATGCCTGGCGGAAAGATCCTGCACAGTGGTCTAAAGAACATGCAGAGTAATTTGTTCATTTTCCAAGAAATGAAGTGGCATTAAAATATATTAAAGGGCTTCAACGTTCGGAATTACCGAGCGCTGAAGCCCTATTTTACTTGTGACAAGTGAGTCCTTATTTTTGCTCTTTTAGGTATTTACTCTTGATTAGTAACTCCCGCGAGTGCGCATCTGCAGGATAATAACCTTTGTTAAAGAGGTGACGAAAGTACATCATATTATAGAACAAAGCAAAGATTAGTGCTGGCCAAGGGAATGTCAGCAATGCACCCAGTTTAAAGAATAGTGCTACTAAGACATAGTCGGCAGCGAGTACTAACTCCAAGAAGAAGTTATAGTAGTCACCACGGAAGAGTGCTGGTAGTGGTCCAAACCAAAAGGTCGTCCATGAGATTCCCACCTTAGCAATTCGCAAATCACCTTGGTCATTTTTAATTTTCGCATAGTTTGGTGGAATTGGGAGATTATTAAAAATGTTGTTTGGATCGTTATTGTTATTGTTTCCAAATGGATTTTGCAATGCGAACCCTCCTTTATTCTTAGATACATATCATATCATAAGTGAACGGGTCTGACTAATTATCCATCGATGGGCAGCAGTCGTCTGAAAAAGTTTGCAAAAAATATTAGAAAATGTGTTGACAAAAATGAGAATTAAATTATAATTACTCATAATCAATTAATCGAAAATAAACATATCGAAAAGCAGAGTAGGAATTGGAGATCTGAAGAGAGCTTCTAGATGGTGGAAAGAAGTGTTTGAAGGTTCTGAAGATGGGCTTGGAATGGCATCAGTGATGTTAGCTGGTGACGGAGTTGCACACGTTATTAGTGCAAGGTTATACGAGGGAGACGTCCTTCATGTAACCTGCTGAGGTTGAACTCGTGAGGGTTCAACGAACTAAAGGTGGCAACGCGAGGAATCGTCCTTTATCTAGAAATAGATAAGGGACGATTTTTTTGTTCATCATGCTTTAGATTAATTGATTAAATAATTTGAAATTATATTGAGAGGGAGATTTTGATTATGAAGAGAAGAAAACACACTGGATTAATTTGGACCATTATTATTGTTGCGATTGTTTTAATTGGTGGAATTGCCGGCTTTGCTCACCATCGCCAGCAACAAGCGAAGACGGTAACGGTTGGGGTTGTTGGTTTAACGAACCAACAACAAAAGATTTGGGATGAAGTTAACAAGACGGCCAAGAAAAAGTATGGCGTAACGGTTAAGGTTAAGAATTTCTCTGACTATAATCAGCCAAACAAAGCGGTCCAAAATGGCGACATTGATTTAAACGCCTTTCAACATACCGCGTTCTTAAACGCTTGGAATAAAGCTAATCACGGTCAAATGGTTTCAATTGGACGGACGGTTATTGCACCAATTCGTCTTTACTCAAAGAAGTACAACAGCATTAAGGATTTGCCAAATGGTGCAACAATCGCCGTGCCAAACGATGCTTCTAATGAAAGTCGGGCATTGTATGTATTAAAGAACGCTGGATTGATCACCTTCAAGAAGGGAACCGGTAAATTAGCAACGGTTGCTGATATTGATAAAAACACGAAGAACCTTAAGATTAAGGAACTTGGTGCTGAACAAACTGCGCGGTCATTAAACGATGTGGATGCAGCGGTTGTTAACAATACTTATGCTGCACCGGCTGGCTTAACTAAGAAGGAAACCATCTACGTTGAACCACTTAACAAGGATTCTGAACAATGGATTAACATTATTGCAGCGAAGAAGTCTGATGCAAATAAACAAGCTTACAAGGATGTTGTGAAGGCTTTCCAAACTCCACAAGTTAAGAAGCTTTACCAAAAGTACTACGGTGATACTGAAAAGACCGCATGGGACTTGAAATTAAACTAATTAGCAAGGAGAGGTAGAATATGGCGAACATCATTGATTTAGACAACCTCAGCGTGACCTTCCATCAAAAAAAGGGGACGGATGTTAAGGCAGTACAAAACGTTAATTTGAAAGTTGAAAAGGGCGATATTTATGGAGTAGTCGGCTATTCTGGCGCTGGTAAATCAACCCTTGTGCGGACAATTAACCTTTTACAAAAGCCAACGGCTGGTTCAGTTACCGTTGCTGGTACAGTCCTTTTCAAAGATGGTCAACAACAAGTTGATAATAAAGAGCTTCAGGAAAAGCGCCGTAATATTGGAATGATTTTCCAACATTTTAACTTATTGAATGAAACAACGGTTGCCGAAAACGTGTTGTTTGCCTTAAAACATTCCTCTATTTCTGATGATGAAGCTGAAGAAAAAGTCCTAAAACTACTCGATTTAGTAGGCTTAAAGGATAAGGCCAACGCGTATCCTGTCCAGCTATCTGGTGGGGAGCAGCAACGGGTGGCGATTGCCCGGGCATTAGCCAATGATCCAGAAATTTTAATTTCAGACGAAGCCACTTCGGCACTAGACCCACGAAACACGAACCAAATTCTTGATCTACTAAAGGATCTCAATAAAAAGTTGGGGTTAACAGTGGTTTTGATTACTCATGAAATGGATGCAGTGAAGCGAGTTGCCAATAAGATTGCGGTAATGCAACATGGGATCATCGTGGAACAGGGAAACTTACGTGATGTTTACCTGCGTCCAAAGGAGGAACTCACCCGTCAATTTGTTGGTGGTTCACTGGCCGCAATTGAAACACTTCGGGCCTTTGATCTTGGTCATTTAGCACCAAATGAACAACTCTTCCAAGTTGTCTTTAGTGCGGCTAACGTTACTAAATCAATCATTCTGGACATGTATAAGCAATTGGGGGTTGATGTCTCAATGCTGTACGGAAATATTGAAGTACTTGGAGATGAACCAGTTGGAACAATGTTTATTCTGGTCAAGGGTGATCAAAAAGAATTAGACAGTGTGGTTGACCTCTTGAAAGGAAAAGATGTTGAAGTAACAAAGATTGATGATCGGGGGATTTGGAATGACTAGTTTATTAGCAAAATATTTACCGAATGTTGCTAATCTTGGCTGGGGTGGCGATACCGGTTGGAGAACTTCCATCTGGCAAACTATTTACATGACCTTTTGGCCAGCAATTTTTGGTGGGATTCTTGGATTGATTTTTGGCGTCGTTTTGGTGATTACTAAACCTGGCGGTATTCTGGAAAATCGATTCTGGTTTGGCTTTTGTGATAAAGTGGTTTCACTCTTCCGGGCTGTACCATTTATTATCTTATTAGCGTTTATCGCACCGTTTACCCAATTAATTGTCGGAACTCAAATTGGGACAACTGCAGCACTTGTGCCATTATCTCTTGGGGTTTTCCCCTTCTATGCACGTCAGGTTCAAGTGGCTTTAGAAAGTGTGAATGAAGGTAAGATTGAAGCGGCGGAAGCGCTTGGCGCAACTAATCGCGATATAATCTTTGATGTCTATCTTCGTGAAGCGCGTTCTGAGTTAGTTCGGGTCTCAACTGTAACTTTGATTAGTTTGGTTGGGTTAACTGCGATGGCTGGAGCAATTGGTGCAGGTGGGCTTGGTAATACTGCCATTGCATACGGGTACAACCGGTTTAATAATGATGTAACCATTGTCGCAACGATTTTAGTTTTACTATTAGTGGTCATTATTCAATTAGTTGGTGATTGGTTAGCACAACGCTTAAATCACCAAAGTCGCTAAGTAAAGAAGGCATAGGTATGGAGAAAGATGAACAAGTTCGAGTACTGGAAGATCTGATCAAAATTAATTCCGTTAATGGTAATGAAGAAGAGGTTGCAAAGTATTTACAACAGCTCTTTGACCGCCATGGCATTAAAACGAAAATTGATCTATTCGGTGACCATCGTGCCAATTTAATTGCTGACTTTGGTTCTGGCGATGATGTTTTTGGAGTAACTGGTCACATGGATACTGTAGCAACTGGTGATGAAAATAAATGGCAGCACGGTCCATTTACTCCCGTTCGTGATGGGGATCGCTTGTATGGTCGCGGTGCTGCTGATATGAAAAGTGGGCTTGCTGCTGAAGTGATCGCATTGATTGAATTGCATGATGCGGATGCACTACCAGCTGGTCACGTTAGATTTATTGCGACAGCGGGTGAAGAATACGGGACTCCCGGTGCTAACCGTTTAGAAGCTGCTGGGGTTGCAAACGATTTAGTTGGTTTACTTGTGGGTGAGCCAACAAGCGGTAACGTTGTGTACGCACACTCAGGTAGTATGAACTATCGAGTATCGAGTACTGGTAAATCTGTTCATTCTAGTCAGCCGGAAAATGGTGTCAACGCCATTGATGCATTAGTTGATTTCTGCGTAAAAGAACGCGATTTGTTTAACGATACTCCCGTGGATCCATATTTAGGAACTGTCAAACATAGTGTGACGGTGATTGACGGTGGTGATCAGGTCAATACTATTCCGGATGCGGCAGCTCTTAAGGGAAACATTCGACCTACTAAGGCTTTTAATAATGATCAAGTAATTGAACGGCTTCACGAAGCAATTAGTGAAGTCAATCAAGAAGGAAAAGGTCGGTTATCATTAGAATTGATTCATAATTTCCGTCCAGTAGCTTCTGATCCGTCAGGTAAATTTGTTCAACGTGCACTTCAAGCAACGCAACGGGCTTATCAAGAAGTGCCAAATCACGGGACACCAGAATTAAAGACGATTAATGGTGCAACAGATGCGAGTGTCTTTGTTAAGCATAATCAAGATCTCCCAGTAATCGTGTTAGGAGCAGATGATTGGAACATTGCCCACCAAATTAATGAGTACACAACAATTTCAAGTTATTTAGCAACGATTAAAGCGTATCAGGAAATTATTAAACATTACTTTGATTAATATTTCCTGGGAAATAAAAGGCGAGTTCCATTTGGAACCCGCCTTTTTATTAGTTTAAGCTTAATTTAACAACTGCTTCACATCGTGGTGTTTGGGGCATCATATCGATTGGTTGGATGTAATCAACTCGGTAGGTAGGAACCAAACGGGCCAGGTTTCGGGCAAGTGATGCCATATTACAGGAAATATACGCAAACTTCGTTGGCTTTTCTTGCAAAACTTGCTGGATTAATTTGTTATCTAGACCGGTCCGAGGAGGATCAACTACTAACGCATCAAAATGGAGACCTTCAGCTCGCCATTTTGGTAATAATTCTTCAGCAGATCCAGTTTCGTACTTAGCGTTAGTGATGTTGTTTAAGGCGGCATTCTGATTTGCATCAGTGACAGCTTCCGGAATAATTTCCATTCCACGGACTTCTTTAACACGGTTAGCAAGGGCCAAGCCGATCGTTCCAATTCCTGCGTATGCATCAATTAGGGTATCTGTGCTGGTTAATTCCATCGCCTTAGCAGCTTCTTCGTATAGGGTTTCGGTTTGGTATGGATTGAGTTGGAGAAAAGAACGTGCGGAAAGGTGGAAGTCTAATCCCATCAGACTGTCAGTAATGTAAGAATCACCAGCGAGGTGGATAGTTTCAGTTCCCCAAACTAGTGGGGTATCCCCGGGATTTATATTTTGCATTACAGAAGCTACGGACGGTAATTTTTCCGCAATGAAAGTCAGTAGTTGATGTTTTTTAAGTAATTTAGGACTATTAGTAATGAAGGTTACTTGAATTTGGTGAGTTGTTGCAGATTCACGAACGGCAATGGTTTTTAAAATTCCACTATGATTGCTTTCGTCATACAACGGGATTCCTAATTGCGCTATTTTATCAACGAGGGCGCGCATTACTTTCATGATCCCTGGCATTTGAACAGCACATTCTTGCATATCAACAACCTCATGGGATCCAGAACGATAAAGTCCAGCAACGACTTTCCCATTTTGCTGGCGAATTTGGAACTGCGCCTTATTACGGTAACCATATTGTTTTTCAGAGCCAATGGTTGGACAAACTTCGTAGTGACGGTAACCACGAGGCTTAAATTTAGCTAAACTTTCAATTACCATTTGCCGTTTGAATTGTAGTTGTGCCGGATAGGCTAAGTTTTCAAATTCAAAGCCACCAGCGTCCAATGCATAGTCATCCCGCGGAATGACCCGGTCTGAGCTAGTTTTTTTCAGACGATGGATAGCCGCTTCGAGATACTTTTCGTGAACTTTTGTGACTTCGGCAACCACGACTTCATTTGGCAGTGCACCAGGAACAAAACAAACCTTGTGTTTAAAATAGCCAATTCCTTGACCCTCCACTCCCAGCTTTTTAATGGTTAGTGGGAAACGATCACCAACTTTAACATCGACCGGATGTTGATAATGATGATGGGTTCGTTCAACCATGATTAATTCTCCTTTATTGGATGTCTATAATGTGTATCATTCTAGCATAATTCTGGTGTCCATCCTTTATGAAAAATGGAAAGACAAATTAATTCCAGAAAATTATGAAAAAAGCCTTGACGAAAGATTGAAGTTTAATTAGAATATACTCATAAATTAATTATTCGAGCACAATGAGAAAGAAGAGTAGCGATTTCTAATCGAAAGCGAATCCTGTTTGGTGAGAGGGGAACGAATCTAGAAAGCGTGAAAATCACTTTCGAGTCTGTACTGTCCAAGGTACAGTGGTATGACACCCATTACAGCGTCAGCGTATCGCAGTTTTGCTGTACGTATTGAGGTACTAATAGCAATATTAGTATAAACCGAGGGTGGTACCGCGCATGGCGTCCCTTGACTGGTTATTGATCAGTCAAGGGACTTTTTTTATTGGGCTCGATGTTAACTCATTCGCAATGATATTGGAGGGAGAATTATGAATGATTTAGCGTCACGTAAACTAACCACAAAGGAATATCTGGTCGTTAGTTCATTACTATT
Source organism: Limosilactobacillus sp. C0001E2 (assembly GCF_056590915.1). Lineage (NCBI taxonomy): Bacteria > Bacillati > Bacillota > Bacilli > Lactobacillales > Lactobacillaceae > Limosilactobacillus > Limosilactobacillus sp. C0001E2. The sequence goes on from NZ_JBWPXC010000004.1 coordinate 159,885, forward strand.
TGGTTTGTTCTTTGGGGCAGGGAACTTAATTTTTCCACTTCATTTAGGACAATTAGCCGGTGGCCACTGGGTTTTGGCTACGGTTGGTTTCTTACTGACCGGGGTTCTTTTACCACTGCTATCAGTTATGGCGATTGCAGTCACCCGTGCTGAAGGGGTTTTTGATGTTGGTCGCCCGTTGGGGGTTGGCTTTGCACTAGTTTTCATGGTTTTGATTCACGCAACCATCGGTCCACTCTTTGGGACACCGCGGACGGCGTCAGTTTCCTTTACAGTTGGTGTTGCCCCATTTGTTCCTAAAGCTGACCATCAAGTCGCACTTTTAGTTTTTTCAGCCGTTTTCTTCGCGTTAGCATTTGCGTTCTCATACCGCGAAAATGATATCCTTTCTAACGTTGGGAAGGTTTTAAACCCAATGTTCTTGGCATTATTATTCTTAATGTTTTTAGTTGCCTTTTTACGGCCAATGGGTAATCCAATGTCAGCGCCCGCAACATCAGCTTACCTTCATTCTTCATTTGTTAATGGCTTCTTGCAAGGATACAACACGATGGATGCTCCTGCCGGTCTTGCCTTTGGGGTAACCGTTGTGCACGCGGTTCGGCAAATGGGCCAAAAACGTGAATCAGATGTGGCAAAGGTTGTTGGTAAAGCAGGGTTAGTCTCTATGAGTATGGTGGCCTTTATCTACGTATTATTAATCGTGGTTGGTGCAATGTCCCTTGGTCACTTTAAACTTTCTGCTGATGGTGGAGTCGCATTTAACCAAGTTGTTAGCTACTATGGTGGTGCCTTTGGTCAAGCAGTTCTGGCTGTATTGATCACCGTAACTTGTTTGACCACTGCCGTTGGATTAGTAGCAGCTTTTGCACAAGATTTCCATAAGCACTTTCCAAAGGTTTCTTACCACACATGGTTAGCTTTAACCACGTTAGCTTCATTCTTAGCTGCTAACTTTGGTTTGGATACAATCATCGCCTGGTCAACACCAATGTTGATGTTCCTTTACCCACTATGTTTGGTATTAATCCTCTTGTCAGTATTTTCACCAATGTTTAACCGCGACGGGGTTGTTTACTTATTTGTTGTTTTGTTCACCGTTGTTCCAGCGCTTGGTGACATGGTAGTATCTTTCCCGAAAGTGGTTAGCGCGAGTGCTTTTGGGACTGCAGTTGCTGCAGTGCGGAGTCATTTGCCACTTGCTAGTTTAGGTCTCTCGTGGCTAGTACCAGCATTGGTTGGTTTGGTTCTCGGATTAGTATTCCACTTCTTCCGGGTTCGCGGAAACGCGACTGCATTAGACGAAAATTAGTACTCTTCTATATCCATATTGATACTCTCCAAAAATAGCTTCAGAGTTCGGCATTGCCGAGCACTGAAGCTATTTTTTAGTTAGTATGATGTTTGTGCAGTTTACGTTCCACAAGATGGTGGTCGGCTTTGCCAGGATTCAGTTCGACGAGTTCTCCTGATCCGCTGTAAATAATCCATTCGGCCAGGTTCACAATGTGATCACCCGCACGTTCTAAGTAGCGAATCACATTGAGGTAGGTTTCGTATGAAGTGACGTGGTCATTGCTGGCTTTTAAAGCACTAATGATCTGTTGCTGCTGTTCAACGTAGAGAACGTCGACTTTTAAATCTTCGTTCGCAACTTTATAGGCTGTTTTCTCGTCAGTAAAAACGTAGGCATCCATGATTTGTTCAAGCATTTTACGGACGATCATCATCATTTGTTGAATATTATCTTGAATTGCTTGATCTTGATAATGATCGGCCATCCGGACAGTACATTGGGCAATGTGCGAAGCATAATCACCAATTCGTTCGATGTCAGTACTAGCTTTGAGAATACTAATAATTTTACGGAAGTCTGCAGCAACTGGTTGTTGTAATGCCATTAGTTTTAAAGCCTGTTTTTCTAAATTAACCTCATCAGTGTTAATGTGCGAATCACCAGACAAAACCTGTTTAGCTAGTTCTGGATCGTGGTTGGTAAATGCTTGTGTAGCTTGGTAGATTTGTTCACTTGCGTCAATCCCCATTTCCATAAAATGGCTACGTAATCGTTTTAATTCATCGTTAAAAATCTCGCTCATGGGCAGTCCTCCTAACCAAATTTACCGCTTAGATAATCAGCGGTCTGTTTTTTCTGAGGGTTCATGAAAATATCTGCAGTTTGATTATATTCAATTAATTCACCTTGGTGCAAGAAGGCGGTCCAATCAGCAGAACGCGATGCCTGCTGCATGTTGTGAGTTACCATAATAATGGTGAAACGCTCTTTAAGTTGCACAAGGGTGTCTTCAATTTGGGTTGTCGAGATGGGATCCAATGCACTAGTTGGTTCATCCATGAGGATAATTTCCGGTTCAACGGCGAGAGTGCGCGCAATACAAAGTCGTTGTTGCTGACCACCAGATAAGGCTAGAGCACTTTTCTTGAGGGAATCTTTGACTTCATCCCATAAGGCAGCCTGCTTCAGACTTGTTTCAGCACGTTCTGCTAATAATTTTCGATCTTTAGCCCCAGCTAAGCGTAGTCCATACACAACATTATCGAAAATTGATAGGGGAAAGGGAGTTGGTTGCTGAAAGACCATCCCAATTTGTTGTCGAACCCGATAGATATTTACTTTGGGGTGATTAATATCGACATCATGGAAGTGGATTTTACCGGTAACCGTTGCTAGACCATCGTTCATCCGATTAAGGCTACGGAGGAGCGTAGATTTACCAGAACCAGAAGCACCAATCAAAGCAGTAATTTGATTTTTGGGGAATTTCATTGAGATATTTTCAATCACCGAATGATTGCCATAAGCAACGCCGAGTGCCTCAACAGAAATTGCGGAATTTGAAATGGTAGTCATTGATTATCCTCCTCTATTTGATTAATCCTTGTCGTTGACTAAGTCGATGAGCGATAAAGCGGGCTAATAAGTTAAAAAATAGAATCGTTAGTAGCAGGATTACGACTGCCCCATTTGAAATTGCTCGAGCATCAGGAACTAATCCTTCGTTATTAACTTTCCAAATGTGGACAGCGAGAGTTTCTGCGGGGCGGAGTGGATTCAGAAAGCTAGTCGGACTAAATGGGCTCCAATTAGAGTAACTAATTACGGATGAACTTTGACCGGAAGTGTAGATTAAGGCAGCAGCTTCACCGAAAATTCGTCCGGCACTAAGAATGGTTCCCGTCATAATTCCAGGTAATGCTGCCGGAAGAACAATTTTGGTAGTTACTCGCCATTTAGACATTCCTAGTCCCAGACCAGCTTGTCGTTGTAAGGATGGAACTTGTTGCAAGGCGTTTTCGCAACTCCTGGTTAGTAGGGGGAGATTTAAGATTGTTAGTGCCATCGCACCAGCAAGTAGTGAGAAATCCAGACCCCACTGGATTACAAAGACTAAGTAGCCAAAAAGGCCGACTACTACTGATGGGAGAGAGCTAAGCACTTCCATGGCTAGACGAATTAAGCTCGTAAATAAGTTTTGTGGAGCGTATGCACTCAAATAAATTGCGGCACACAGGGCCAGCGGGACGGAAACGATCATTGTTAAAAAGAGGAGGTAAACGGAATTAAAAAGCTGATCACGGATGCCACCGCCGCGGTTAAAGGATTCTGCTTGGCTGGTAATAAAATGCCATGAAATATTTGGTAAGCCAGTGATTAGTAGGTAGCCAAGGAGGGATAAGATTAAGACTCCAATGAGGGTAGAGATACCAAGAATAATGACGGTTGCAATTCGATCAATTTTAATGGGGCTCATGGATGCTGTGCTCCTTTCCGGTTAACTAAGTGAATCAGGAGGTTAAAAGCCAGGGAGAGAACTAATAAAATGAGGGCTAGCGACCACAGAGCATTGTTCGCGGTAGTTCCCATCACAGTGTTACCAATTCCAGTGGTGAGTACACTGGTCAATGTTGCCGCCGGCTCGGTTAATCCGTGGGGAATCACGGTCGTATTACCAATTACCATTTGCACAGCCAGCGCCTCACCGAATGCCCGTGCCATTCCGAAAATCATCGCAGTTAGAATGCCGCCCTTTGCGCTAGGTAAGATAATTCGGGAAATAGTTTGCCACCGAGTCGCTCCAAGACCGGCTGAAGCCATTCGGTATGACTTAGGAACAGCGTTTAGACTGTCAATGGTCATCGAAGTCATTGTGGGCAGCACCATTAAGAAAAGCACCACAATTGCTGCCAAAATTCCGAAGCCCGTCCCACCAAACATTTTTTGCAAAAATGGAATCACAACCGTGAGCCCAACGTAACCATAAACGACGGACGGAATTCCAACTAGGAGTTCCACAATTGGTTGACAGATTTTATAAACTTGGCGCGGCAAGATTAGGCTCATTGCGATAGCTACGGCCAGTGCTAGTGGGAGTGCAATGATCCCAGCTAATAAAGTAACCAATAGCAAGGTAACGATCATTGGAAGGGCGCCGAAAAGATTTTGTCCTGGTTTCCAAATTTTACCAGTTAGGAAGTCGATCATTTTTATGTTATCTTGAGTAAAAAGGGCAATTCCTTGGTAAGTTAAGAAGACTAAGATAGTAATTACTAAAGTTGCGATGATGGCGATGGATAAGAAGCTAATGATTTTACCAGTTACTTCCTGATGACTTTCTGTGGAAGGACTAGTGAGCTGTTTTGACCATTTTTTCATACCTATTTTTCCTCAATAATTTGGTTATTAACGGTTTTTTTTAACTTTCATATCATGAATGCTAATGTAATTTGTGGAGTTAACGAGTCGCTGCTGGATAGCTGGTGATTGCATGTAGCGAATGAACTGTGTGGTTGCCGAGTTGGGATTTAGTTTGGTGTACATATGCTCATATGACCACAACGGCCAACGGTTGGTAGTAATATTGGCTTTAGTTGCCTTAAAATGGTTCAGTTGGAGTGGCTTGACGCGTTGATTAACGTAAGAGCGAGTGATATAACTAATTGCTCCGGGAGTATTGGCGACGATTTCTTTTACCGTGCCATTGGAATCTTGTTCTTGGCTGGTAACTGCTTCATCGCTATTTTTAAAAACGGTTTGTTCAAATGCTACTCGGGTACCACTACCGTGAGCACGGTTAATAACGGTGATTTTTTCATTCGGACCACCCACCTGTTGCCAATTAGTAATCTTTCCAGTAAAGATTTGCCGAAGTTGTTCCATAGACAGATTATCCACTGGTAAATTCGGATTAACAATCGGGACAATTCCAGCTACTGCCACCACATGTCCGCGCAACTGCTTAGCGTTAATCCCATTTTGTTGACTAGCGAAGACATCAGAATTACCAACATCGACGGCGCCTGCTTGAACTTGGCTGAGTCCCGTTCCTGAACCGCCACCTTGGATGGTAATGTGAATTCCAGAATGTTTTTGCTGATACTGGTGTGCAACAGCCTCAGTTAAGGGCTGTAAGGCTGTTGAGCCGACGATACTAATTTTTTGTGGTTTATTTTGGTGACGGTTCGTGGCCCAACCAACAATGATGAGGGTGACGATAATCAATGCTGCGCCAGCACTTAGCCATTTTTTCATTAATGTGACTCCTTTAAAATATGCAGAAAGTAATTGTCACTGCATGGATTTCATGGTACAAAAGAAGCATATCAAGCGGATGTAAATATTTAGTTGTTCGAATGTAAATGTTATGTAAATTATGAGAGGGAGCCATGGTGAAGAAGTTTCTACTGATGACTCAGCAACCAACATTGGTTGAGCAAGTAAAATTAATTGTCCAAAAAGCGCAGTGGCAAGTTGAGCAGGTCACTACGCCGACGGGTTTAGTGGTGAAGCTAGATGGTGATCAATATCATGGTGTTTGGTGGGATTTAACCAATGTTAACCTCGACACGACAATTGCTACGGTGACTTTGATTCGTGATCAGGTAATGGGACCTATTATGATAATGACGCGAAAATTAACCGATCGCTTAGCACAGAAATTGTATCAAGCACGAGTTGACGATGTGGTATTACTTCCTTTCCACGGAGCAGCATTAACTGCGCAAACCAAACAACGTCTGTGGGTTTATAGTCGCCTAACACAGCCAAAGGCTGTTGCATTGGAGCATGATCAGTCACTCCATGTTGAAGATCATCAACAAGTGGGTGAATGGCAGATTGACGAAAAGAACTATTTTGTGACCAAGCACGGTCAACAGATTCAATTAACACCAAAAGAATTTCAGTTATTGACGTATCTGGTTAATAATCGCGGACAAGTATTAAGTCGCGATCAGTTAGTGAATGGGGTTTGGGGATACGATTTACTGGAGACTTCGCGGATTGTCGACATTCACATTAGTCATTTACGTGATAAGTTAGAGGATGATTCTCAACATCCGGTACATTTGTTAACCGTTCGTGGGTTTGGTTATAAGCTCGTATAAAAAGAGGCGGGTGGTAGAAACCGTTATGGCTTCTACCACCCGCCTTTAATATTAGGCCTTATTTAATTTGATGATTACTCTTGAATTGTTTTAGGTTTTCCTTAGTTGGATTCAGGTTTAACCATTCCTTAGAGAGAAATGCATCATTCATATGATACTTAGGCTTCGGCTGCGATTGTTCTAAGAATGGTGCAGTTTGGCGATCAAAGTCAACCCAACCTGCCCATCCGATATGGATCGTATCCTGCATGAACCCATCTTGATTACCTTTGTGGGAGTAATCGACGATGTTATTAAATCCTTGAGAGCGCAATTGCGTTTTAATCTTGCGTACTGTGCGGTAATACATTGGCATGGAAATCCCGGTGTGTTTTTCCCATTTAGCATTCACCGGTGTAATCATAAAGATCACATTTGTATTGGTTTTATGGAACTGATTTAATACCACTTCCAAATCCCCATATTCTGGTGACTTTGTGTAGTCAAAATGCTTTTGGGAATTAGCGGTGCTCTTGATATGTCCACGCATCCGTCGGTTATAGAATGAATTCAAAACCCCGAAGTTATTGTTACTAGAAGCCCGGTCATGTTGCTTAATTGCTGCCGCTGTTAAATCAGCGTAATTAAGTTGTTCAGGAAGGAGCCGTGCTTTCGGCTTAATTCGCCGACCGTAGTTATCCTTGATAAAGAATCCAGAGAAGAGATTATCTTCATGGTGCAAGAGCGTAATCTTTGAATTGATTACCCAGCGATCCCACTTGCTCAAGGATTGTCCCTTACTAATCTTATTAGCGTAACTACTAATTGATCCGTCATCACCAAGCAATTGGATTAGACGTTTGGCAGTATAACGATCGTAGGCCGATTGTGGGTTAGCTTGACGCAACCACATTAAGTTAGCATAGGCACCATTGTAGTACTTAAAAGCTGATGGCATTACCCCACGCTTGACGAACCATTGTGGGGAAATAACGTAAACAGCCTTTTTACCTTGCATTTGTTGAGGCATCATTGCCATGTTAAACAGTTGGGGCAATGATTGTGTCCCCCGAGAACCAAACATAAACGGACGATAGGAATGATACCTTTCAGCCATGACCGCAGGGTGGTAGCGATCCATCCGATTAAATTCGCTAGAACCAAAGAATGGAACATATTTTGAGTGACGACCACTGAGGGCCTGAACCTTTAATGAACGATTTTTAAAAACCGTTGGACTTAGGGAAACCGCAGCCCGTTGTTCAGTGGCAGCAGAGTGGTGACCTGACCATGGCAAACAAAAGAAGATGAATGCCAATAATGCCGCAACAATCACTGGGCCAAAAATTGACCACAGCTTTTTCTTGTTAGTCATTTTGTAATTCCTTTACCCGATCCGCAATCTTATCAACAGAACTCCAAGCACTCCGGTCAAATTCTGAAACAGGAACTTGAATATCAAATTCATCTTGAAGAGATAGTAAGAATTGAACGGTAGCCATGGAATCTAACAGACCATCGGCGTATAAATCAGCAGTGGTATCAGAGAAGTCGCTTGCGTCACGACCAGTTGCTTGTGCTAATAAATCTTGAATTTGTTCTTTCATGATAATTCCTCCAGGTATTTTTTATATCAAGTTATTTCATTGCTGCGGGACTGAACCATAATGTGTTCAAGAAGCCATAGAAGATTAAAAATCCGAAAACGACAAAATTAAAAGTAATAAATCCGGCAATAAACTTAGTCAGTTTAGTTGATTTAAGATTTTTGTAGTGTTTTCGCTTATAGCGAAGCCACCAGTCGTTGATCACTAAGGCTAAGCCATGTAAGAATCCATATAGGATATAATACCATGTTACTCCATGCCAGAAGCCCATGACTACCATGTTTAACATGTAGGCAATGGATGATAAAACATTCCGATTTTTAAACCAACGTTTTTTGGTAGCTAGGAACACAAAGCGCATGAAGATGTAATCACGGAACCAGAATGATAGAGACATATGCCAACGGTTCCAGAATTCCTTAATGTTCTTAGAAAGAAACGGCTTATTAAAGTTCATTGGGGTTTCGACACCCATGATGTAACTAATGGCAACTGCAAATAATGAATATCCGGCAAAGTCAAAGTATAAGTCACCAGTATAAACATAAGCAACACCGACGACCCACCATGAGAGGTGAGGAGCATGTGCCATTGCTTGACGTTGGAAATAGGGGAGCCATTGTTGAGCAAAGAAATAATCCACAATAAACTTGTATACAAACCCGATAAATAAGTACAGAACTGCCTTTTGCAGTAAACTGAGGTATTTTTCCCGACTAGGAACTTTTTGGTAGTCTTTTGAGAAACGACGGTACCGATCAATTGGCCCGGAAGTAATGGTTGGCATAAATGCCATGAAACGGACAAACTTCCACCAATTAAGGTCCTTAACGGCTCCATCTCTTGTTTCAATGATTGTTCCTGCAGCTCGGAAAGTTAAGTAAGAAATCCCTAAGAAACCGAGAAGTGAATTATGGCCAACCATTGCGGGAGTGAATTTAACAATGATGATCGGCAAGAGTGATAAAAATACGGTTACATAAAAAACCATACTGTTATTCTGCTTTTGCCGGTAATGGAAGTACCACATCACTAAGCAAGTTTGGTAAATAATATAAACAATCAACGAAGCAGCCTGTTTGTAGCTTTGACCATCAAACATGAAGAAGATGAAGATAAAGCTAATGAGTGCTTCATACCATTCGAAACGTTTACCAAAGTAAAGGCCAATGCCCATCGGAACTAGGGCAATTAACAAGTAAATAAAATACGAAGGAGTTCCATAGGCGGAGAAGTTTGGTAAGCTTGCAAACCAATTAATCATTATTTATTAGCCTCCGCGATGAGTTGCTTAACCGCAATCTTACCATTTGCTGATGTTGGGTAACTATCAACATAGATGAATTGGGTTGGCATCATGTAATCCATAATTTTATCTTTCAGACTTTCCCGAATGGCCTTTGTTAATTCGGTCTCACTGGCGAAATCGTTTGGTTCGGCAATCACATAGGCAATTAAATGCGTTGCTTTACCATTTTTATCATACTTTGGTACCGCTACGGCTTGCTTAATGTATTGACTTAACTCTAGGCTGGAGCGGACTTCGTCAAGTTCTACCCGGAAACCATGTAATTTGATTTGGAAGTCCATCCGACCGATGATATGACGAAGTCCATCCGCACTGATGTAACCAGCATCCCCGGTACGGTATGATTGTTGTCCATTGAACTTAAAGAAGTTTTTGGCAGTCTTTTCTGGATTATTGAGGTAACCAGCGGCAACACTATCACCGGAAATGATAATTTCACCATGCTTTCCGGGTTCAGTGATTTGCTGATCGCCGTCCCAAATCGTAGTGGTAACTCCAGGCTTATCATAACCAATTGGAAGCCGTTTGGCATCCTTGATCATATCTCTTGTAATTTCACAGCTGGTAACTGCTACAGTTGCTTCAGTTGGACCATAGGTATTGTAGATGTGGGCATCTGGAAACTTTTGGAACAACCGTTTAACGGTTGAAACTGATAATTCCTCACCACAAAAGACAAACTTTTGTAAATCGGGCATCTTTTCAGCGTTAAAATCAGGACTGAGTAGTAGCAATTCTGCAAATGAAGGAGTACCAAAGAAGACATTGATCTTGAGATCTGGTAAGACTTTAAAGAGCTGACCGAAGTTTTGGACTACCTTAACAGGAATGGCTTTGACAGTAGCGCCCGAGAGCATTCCAACTAACCAGTAGAAATGGGAAATATCAAAAGAAAATGGTGGTTGACCAAGAAAGGTCGCTTCCCGAGGGAGATCAAAATCATCGCCCAGCATCCAATTAGCGAAAGTTGTAATGTTATTAGCGCTAATTTCGATCCCCTTTGGCGAACCAGTCGTTCCAGAAGTGAAGAGAATGTAGAAAGTATCATCTCCGGCAACTTCATGGTCCATATTATAGGAGACTTGCTCGTCCATGATTTTACGCAATTCGAATCGGTTTAAAATTCGTCCATCGTAGTTCAGATCTTGGTCTGGGAAGTCATCAACTGCAATCACCAATTTAGGATCAGCAGTGTTAATGATTGACTGCATTCGGGGAAGGGCCGAACCAGTTTCTACTGGAATATATGCGTGACCAGACTTTAAACCGCCGAGAAATCCAGCAACCATTTCAAATTGGTGGTCGCCATAAAACATAATCGGACTACCAGCTGGGATGTCACTGTGATCAAGCCAGGCCGCAAGTGCATTGGATGCGTTGACTAAATCTTGATAAGTATGGGTCGTCCCCATTTCATCGAAATAAACCTTATCAAGGTGTTGCTTGGCGATTTGGTCGATTTCAGGAACAATATTTGTAACCAAAACTCTTTCCTCCATTAAAATTCGTTATAAATGAATGGGGCTTGTCCAGCACCAAAGTAACCATAAAGGTAAATTAAGGCAACTAGAACGACGAAATAAAAAAGCGTCTTTAAGATAAACGTGTACGTTGGATGATCTTTGAGCGCTTTGATCATTAAATTACCATCCTTTCTGAGTGGCGAAGACAGCCTTCATAAATAATCGGCATGACCTAGTATAGTCATCATTTCAAATTAAATAATAATTTGAAATTAGAAATTACCTAATTTTAAAAATATCAAACGAAATTATACAACATCTTACAAGGCAGTGTAAACGAATTGGTGTTAAGAAGGTTTAGTTAATTATAATTAATGAATTTTATTTCCTATTAATGAACGTCTTTGATATAATCGATAGGAAACGCAAACAAATGTTTGGAGGACGACGATGCGATTTTTACATACTGGAGACTGGCATATTGGAAAAAACTTGGCTGGCTATAATTTATTGGCGGATCAACATGCGACTTTTGAAAAGATTCGCCAAATTGCTAAGGCAGAACAAGTAGATGCAATGGTCATCGCTGGTGATTTATATGATCGAACAATTCCAAGTGAGGCCGCTACCCGAGAATTGACTAGTGAACTAGTAGAGTTAAATATTCATGATCAATTACCAATTTTTGCAATCAGTGGTAATCATGATTCAGCTACCCGGCTTGGTGTGGGGAGTCAATGGTTTACGAGTAACGATTTCTATTTAAATACAAAATTTAGTCAGGCGTTTGTACCAATTGAATTTGCTGATACCCAGTTATTTTTGTTGCCTTTTTTTGGTTTACAAGAAGTCCGTAATTATTTTGCGGATGATCAGATTAAGGATATCAATACAGCAATGAAAAAGATTGTCGCTGCAATGAAAAAGCAATTTGCGGATGATAAGCGGCATGTATTAGTTGCCCACTTCTTTGCGGCCGGTAGTCAGCGGACTGCCGATTCAGAAACGATGATTGAAGTAGGGGGATTGAGCGCCGTCAATACAAACCTATTAACTGATTTCGATTATGTTGCCCTTGGCCACTTACATAATAAAAACGCGTTGCAGGAGGCACGGATAAAATATAGCGGCTCGCCAATGAAATTTTCAGTTTCCGAAGCTAATATGGAAAAAGGAGTCTGGATCGTAGATACGGATCCGTTTAAGATTCGCTGGGTTGAGCTTCCTGCGATTCATGATATTCACGTGATCGAATCATCAATGGATCAGCTGACTGATCCAGCATTTGCTAAGCAGTATCCCAAAGAAGATTATTATGCAATTAAACTTACGGACCGACAAATTATTCCGGACGTTATGAATCGTTTGCGGCAATATTACCCGCAAATCTTAAGTCTCGGTCGTAAGTATGGTTTTGCGGGTCCTCACGAAAATTACCATCGTCATAATCAACGTCAATCGCCTAAACAACTATTTGCTGATTTCTTTGAAAAAACGGTAGGTACCAAACTAAATGCAGAACAAGAAAAAATTGTTGATACTACATTAGCGGAAATGCAAAAGGAGGATCACTAGGATGCGACCATTAAAACTACATCTTCAATATTTTGGTCCTTATAAAGATGAAGTAATTGATTTTCAAAAGTTAACGGGAACAACAGTCTTTTTGGTAAGCGGCAATACCGGAAGTGGTAAAACCACAATTTTTGATGCAATGTGTTACGCGCTTTTTGGGCAAACTACGAATGATCAAGACCGTGATGCGGCAGCACTGCGCTCGGATTTTGCACCAAATAATCAAGAAACGCGCGTTACTTTTACATTTATCCATAAAGGACAAACTTATCAAATTACTCGCCAACCTAAACAAACAATTATGGGGCGTGGTAATAAGTTAGTAGAACACGGAACAAAGGTTAGTTTAATCTATCCGTTGGAGAATCCGGAACCAAATGAAATTAGTAAAATTGGTCCGGCTAATCAATTTATTGAACAGTTGTTGAATTTAACCCGAGATCAGTTTAAGCAAATAGTGCTTTTACCGCAGGGAAAGTTTCGCCAATTTCTAGAATCGAGCAGTTCTGATAAAGAAACATTATTACGTGATCTTTTTAATACGCACTTCTATGAACAGTGGGCAGCAACGCTCAAAAACCAACTCACTGAACAGCAACAGACCTATAAGCAAACATTAGATAAACTGTCAGTTACAAAGGCAAACTTAGCAGATGTTAATGGTGATCAATCAACGGCTGAGTGGTTAAGCCAGGTGGAAGAGCAAATTAAAGATCGACAAAGTGATATTGAAAATATTTCCCAGGAAATAACCAGGCAGCAATTAGTGACAAATCAACTGAATCAACAATTAACCAACCAGCATGCTTTAGTACAGGCAATGGATGAAAAAAAGGAAGCGGATGCGGATCTCCTGAATTTGCAAGAACAGGCGCCACAAATTAATCAGTGGCGCCAAATCATTGAACGGCTAACTTGGTATCAGGAACACCAAGCGGAATACTTAAACTATCAAAGTTTACGTACCAAGCTGGCAGAAAATCAGCAGCTGATAACTGATAAACAAGCTGAAATAAGAAAGCTATGTATTGATCAAAAAAAGGTTGATACAGTTGTGGAGCAACTGAAACAGCGGAGCGAAACAATTCAAAAGCTACAGGAACGAAAAAATGTTTTAGAAAACCAATTACCACAATATATGCGCCGCGATCAGCTTAAACAGGCCGTTCAAACTGGAGATAAGCAGGTCAATGAACAACGACAATTAGTGGCAAGTCAGAAATCAAAGCTAGAGTTAACCCAGCAGCGTTTGCAAAAGGTTACGGATGAACTGGACCAGTTAAATGACGTCCACGATCATGAATTAAACTTTGAAACGCAGCGACATCAGCTGCAAAAACTTCAGGAAATAGTTGCGGATATTCAAAGCCACCAGCGTAAATCAAATGAATTATCTAAACAGCAGCAGTCTTTACAGAAGTGGTTAGATCAGCAGCAACAATTAATTGGCCAGGCACAAACGACTTACGATGATTTGAAAGATGCGTATGCACGTGGGGAGATTGCACGACTGGTTCATCAATTGAAACCGGGCTCGCCATGCCCAGTTTGTGGGGCAACTGATCATCCCCATCCTGCACCTTTGCCGAAAGGTGATCGCGTGGTGTTAAATGACGAAGTTGAAGCTGCTAATCAACGATTAAATCAATTACAAAGGGAACAGGCAGCTAAAAAATCGCAGTTTGATGATCAAAAACATCAAGTTAATGAAGAAATGGCTACTATCAACGAATTATTAGTACAGTTAAGTAAATTAATGAATGTTGATTTGAAGACGATTGATGGGGCAACGGAAAAAGTCCGGGACTTTTCGGAAACTGTTAATAAATTGCGGCAAGATTTAATAAATGAGAAACGGCAAACACAAGAATTACTAATAGCACAGTCTGATTTGAAGCAACGCCAAACGGAAGAACAGCAACAATTTACAGAAGGTCAAAAAGAGTTAGACGAACTACAGATGCAATTAACGACTGATCGAGCTACCTATCAAGCCGTCGCCGATGATTTACAAACTGAATATGCGGATGCCAAGAGTGCGAAGACCCAGGTAGACGAATGGCAAGCACAAATTGATCAGTTCCAACAGCACCAACAAAAGGTGCAACGTAAACAAGCGATGTTATCAGAACGAGTGACGAATAATCAACAAGAACTAACGAGACTAAATCAATTAGTTCAAACGCTCCAAAAACAGGTAACGGAGAGTCACAAAAAACTACAACAGCAGTTAGTAGATTATTCTCCAGAATTGGATGATAGTTTTTGGCCTTGGGCTGGTGAGCATCTCAATGAGTTGACGACTTTACAAAGTCGTTTGCAGGATTATCAAACGAAACAAACCCGCCTCCAAGCGCTTATTCAACGTCTGAACAAGCAAATTGGTACACAATCAAGGCCCGATGTTGAACAAACTAGTCAGGAGTTAGCTGAAGAACAGCGACGATTAGCAGAATTGCAACGACGGAGTGGTCAACTTAGTAGTGAATTACAAAACATTGTAAAGATTCACGATCAAGTCGTGAAAATTAATCGCCAACAAAATTCGGAATTGAAGCGAGTCCAAGATTTGCAGACCGTTAGCGACGTGATGAACGGGAACACTGATAATAAACTTAGTTTAGAACGGTATGTACTGCAAAGTTATCTGACAGAGGTGCTGCAGGTAGCAAATGAACGGCTAGCAAAACTGACGAATGGGCGTTATGCTTTTAAACTCAGCGATGAAGCCGTAAGGGGCAACGGAACGAAGTGGAGCGGTCTTGAAATTAACGTTTATGATGATAATGCAGGCCAAGAACGCAGTGTCCGGACTCTTTCTGGCGGAGAAAGTTTTATTGCGTCATTGGCATTAGCTCTGGGACTGGGCGAAGTCATTCAAGAACGTAGTGGCGGTATTAAAGTGGAAACACTATTTATTGATGAGGGCTTTGGATCACTAGACCAAGAAGCTTTGGAGCAGGCAATGAATGCTTTACAGTCCATTAAAGGCTATCAGATGATCGGCATTATCAGTCACGTAACTGAATTAGAAAATCAAATTCCCAACCAACTGCGGGTGATTTCACGCAATGGTGTGAGTCATGTTGAATATCGACAAGAAATTTCCAGTCTTGAAAATTAGGGATTGCTAATTTAAATTTAATGTAATATGATTAGCATGATTAATAAACACAGGTGCATTTAAAGTAGATCTTTAGAGAGACAACGGGTGGTGAAAGTTGTTGATCGAAACTCCGGTGCATGAAATGTGGGCGGGTAATGCCGCACGGTTAATGGCCGTTATCCATTTCGAGGGTGACAGATTGTCAAACTTGGGTGGTACCGCGGAACTAGAGCCATTTCGTCCCAAAATATGAGGATGAAATGGCTCTTTTTGATTGGAGGAAACGTTATGTTAGATATTAAGAAGATTCGTCGTCAACCAGACTGGTTTAAAGAGAAGTTGGCAACCCGGGGAATTGACGCAGCAGAAATTGATGAAGTCCTTGAACTGGACCAAAAGCGGCGTGAATTATTACAAAAAGTCGAAGCGCTGAAAGCACAACGTAATGAAGCTTCTAAGAAGATTGGTGAAGCAAAACGCAATGGTGAATCTGCTGAAGAAGCCATTAAGGAAACGCGAGACTTAGGTGACCAAATTAAGGACCTCGATGAAAAAGTAGAAGCTAATGATGAAGTCTTCTACGATAAAATGTCACGGTTGCCAAACGTTCCACATGATGACGTTCCGGTCAGCTTAACAGAAGATGGTGCGGTTGAATTACGAAAAGTTGGTCAAGTTCGGGACTTTGACTTTGAACCAAAGCATCATTGGGATGTTGGTGAAAACCTTGGAATCTTGGACTTTGATCGGGCGCGGAAGGTTTCCGGAGCACGGTTTGTTTACTACCTTGGTTTAGGTGCGCAATTAGAGCGGGCCGTTTACAACTTCATGTTGGATGAACACATGAAGGATGGCTACACTGAAGTGCTGCCACCATATATTGTGAATGCAAAATCCATGTACGGAACCGGTCAATTCCCGAAGTTTAAAGAAGGGGTTTACCAAGTTAATGGGGAAGACATGACGTTGATTCCAACTGCCGAAGTGCCATTAACTAATTATTATCGTGGTGATGTAATTCCAGAACAGGAATTACCAGTTTACGTTACTGCATTAACGCCATGTTTCCGTTCAGAAGCAGGGGCTGCGGGTCGTGATACGCGGGGATTGATTCGGATGCACCAATTCAACAAGGTGGAAATGGTTAAGTACACGAAGCCGGAAGATTCATGGGATGAATTAGAGAAGATGACTGCAAATGCAGAAAATATTCTCAAAAAGTTAGGATTGCCATACCACGTAATTACATTGACCAGCAGTGATATGAGTTTCACAGCTTCTATGACGCATGATTTGGAACTTTGGATGCCTGCGCAAAACAAGTACCGTGAAGTTTCAAGCTGTTCTAACTGTCTTGACTTCCAGGCTCGGCGGATGCATACGCAGTACCGTGATGCGGATGGTAAACTGCATTATGTTCATACACTGAATGGTTCCGGACTAGCCGTTGGACGGACGGTTGCCGCTATTTTGGAAAATTATCAAAATGCAGACGGCTCCGTTACCATTCCAGAGGTTCTGGTACCATACATGCATGGGGTTAAGAAGATTACAAAAGAAAATGCAGTCCCATTTCGTAATAAGTTGAATAAGTAAGATCAAAAAAGACTAGTATGATACACTAAGGGTGAATCATCGGTTGATTATTGGACGAATAAATAAAATGGCGCCGGTGGGCGTCGTTTTTTAGGTTAAGGAGCAATTGAAAATGCAAACCAAGTCGCTGCAATTAAGGTGGGTTGTGGCAGCCAGCCTATTTAACAATACGGGAGCCGCTCTACTATGGCCCCTAACGACTGTCTATATGCATGAATATTTGGGTGAATCAATGACGATTGCCGGAGTTGTTATGTTTGTAATGTCACTGTGTATGATGATGGGTAATTATTTAGGTGGCGTGCTGTATGATCGGTGGAATCCATACTTGGCGGCTGTGATTCCAGTTATTTTTGCCACTGGAGCGGCATTTCTACTGATCTTTTTCCATCAGTGGCCGTTTTTTGCCATTTGGTTATGTTTAATCAGCTTTGCTGATGGGTCCAGTATTACGGTGATTAATTCATATGGGACCAAGATCGAGGGTAAATCAACCCGGTATGTTTTTAATATGCTCTATATGGCAATGAATATTGGGGTTGTTGTCGGTACTTTATTGGTTGGGGTGCTTCTACCCATTAGTCCGGTGCAAGTGTTTATTACTACGGCAGTCTTTTATGCCATTTTTCTATTAATTACAGTACTATTCTTTAACGTGCCATTACCAAAAGCGGCCCATCAACGAAGAATTAATCGACAAGGCCATCTTGGTGATCGACGTGGTGTCCGCATTGTATATGCACTTTGTGGGTGTTTGATGACAGTATATTTAAGCTATGTGTTATGGGAAACGGTAATGTCAGTGCGAATTACCAATATGCATATTCCATTTTTTGCGTATAGTTTACTTTGGACGATCAATGGTGGGGTTATTATTGTTGGTCAGCCAATCGTCAATCAATTAGCTGGTTATATCAAAGTGCGTACACAGATTATTTGGGGAATTGCGATTTTTGCAAGTTCTTTTATCATCCTAATTTTTGCCCGGAACTTTACTATGTTTGTGATTGACTTTTTGATTTTAACGGTAGGTGAGATGACTGGAATTCCAGCAGTTCCCGCGTATGTTGATCAGCTAACTGACCCACGTGATACCGGATATTATCAAGGACTCCCAAATATTGCAATGTCGATTGGTCGGGCAATTGGACCATTATATGGTGGATTAATTATCGATTATTTTAATTATGAAGTATTATTTATTACCGTCAGTGGGATGATGTTGATCACCTTAGCGTACGTAGTTTTTTTGACACGATCAAAATAAAGTCAAAAAATTTGGCAAAAAGGGTTGTATTTTTTTTGACCTATGATATTATTATAGACGTCAAGAGGAATTGACCCGTTGGTCAAGTTGGTTAAGACACCAGCCTTTCACGCTGGTAACGTGAGTTCAAATCTCGCACGGGTCATTAGTAAAGGCTACTTGTTATTGCAAGTAGCCTTTTTTTACGAATTCATCATTTTGTGAGTTTTAGGAGAATATAGGAGTATATCAATGAAATCGACAAAAAATCTACTAGGCCGTAGTGCCTTTGACCTCAGCGAGACAAAGTATTTTGAGTCCGTTTCAGTAAAAGACATTGCCTCACACGCCCAAGTCGAGCGTCAGACTTTTTATTACTATTTTTCAGATAAATACCAATGTATCAGTTTTTATCTTCAGCAATGGGGGACCCTGTTAGCGGAACGGGATGGCTCTACTAATCTCCAGCAACACTTACTGAATTTATTGGATGTAATTCGTAAACATAAAGAAGCAATTATTCATATTACATATGGTGACCAAGGGTATTCATTACTAAGTGCCTTTTTGGATACCGCATTAAATCAATTTATTTTACAAAGCGAAGGGAAAAAGGCCACTGATCAACTTGATAAGGGTGCGCAGTTCTTTGCATACGGTATTCGGGGAATTATTATTGAATGGATTAAAAAAGGAATGGACGATGATCCGTCAACTTTATTAGCGAAAACGTTACCATCATCGACAGAAAGCGTCGATCGATTATTTTCAGAAGTTTAAAATTATACACATTCCATAAAATGTATATTTCATCTCAAATAGAGACCGTTTACAATGAACATGTAATCAGAACGGATCCCTGATTAGTTTATTATTCCTGCGATCACAAATAGCGCTCACGTGATGGTAGTCAATAAAAAGTAGGAGATGGATTATTTTGGCTGAAAATAAACAAGAAGCCAAAGACCTGAAGGCAGTTAACCAGATTACTGGGTTCCAACTGTTCTCCATGACCACTTCAATGGTTATGACGGTCTATGGATTTGCTTCATTTGCTAAGCAAGGCGCTACGGCGTTCTTCTTCCTGTTCTTAGCTGGTATTTTATGGTTCTTACCTGTTACCCGTGCAGCTGGTGAAATGGCATCAGTTGATGGCTGGTCCAAGGGTGGTGTCTTCACCTGGGTAGGTAAGATGTACAGTGAAAACTCTGGGTTCTCTGCATTGTTCTATCAATGGGTCCACATTACCGTTGGTATGAACACAATGATGATGTTCATCATCGCATGTTTCTCAGCTAGTTTGAGTTTACCTGCAATGTATGACAACCTTTGGGTTCGTTACATTTTGATTTTGATTATTATTTGGGGATTAATTGCCCTTCAACAACGTGGGACAAAGTTTACTGGTAAGATTGCCCAATGGGGATTCACACTCGGTGTTATTATTCCTGTATTCTTCTTACTGTTCCTCTTTGCTGCTTACTTGTTAACTGGTCACCACATGTTGATTACAATCAACTGGCACACAATCTTCCCACAAACTTGGTCTGGTAGTGTTCTGGTTGGATTTGTTCCATTTATCTTAGCATTCTGTGGTGCTGAAGGTTCTGCTCCTCACGTTAAGAACTTAAAGAACCCACATGCTTACGCTAAGGTTATGTTGGCATTATGTATCGCTGCGATCTGCTCAGATATCATTGGTTCAATGTCAATTGCTGCTACAATTCCTAATGACAAGATTCAATTGAGTAACGGAATTGTGTTTGCTTATGGTTCATTAGCTTCAATGTTCCACATGTCTGGTGAATTTATTCAACGCTTAACTGGTATTCTGTTAGCACTTGGTGTGTTGGCCGAAATTAGTAGTTGGGTTGTTGGTCCAAACGCCGGGATGCACGAAGCTGCTAAGAAGGGTTACCTTCCAGCACGGTTCGCTAAGTCAAACAAGAACGGTATTGGTACTAATGTCATGGTTCTCCAAGGAATTATCGTATGTATCGTTGGTGCATGGTTGACCTTCGGTGCCGGTGGTTCAAAGAACGACATCAGTTTCCAAACTGCAATGAGCTTAACGGTTGCAATTTACATGTTAATGTACTTAATGATGTTTGCTGCTTACTTCCGTTTGATCAACAAGCATGATGATTTACACCGGACATGGGTTGCTTCACGTTCTAAGTTCTTGAAGAACTTGTATGCAATTGTTGGTTTTGTTTTGACCGCATTTGCTTTGATTGTTACATTCTTCCCACCAAAGGGATACTCAGTAGCACAACAACACACTTACCTAATGCTGTTGATTGTCGGATTCGTAATTGTCTTCTTCGTTCCATTTATCATGCTTCGTTACCACAACAAGTGGACGAAGGAAGTTAAGGACGCAGGACTTTACGACGAAGATTAATTATTACAAAATAACATATCGACTATCGTCAAGGTCCCTGAAAGGGGGAATTGGAGAACGAAGTTAGTAGTTGTCTGATTTAGTAAAGTAGTAGTCATATATTTTGTAGCGATAGGTTTTTAACACAAAGGAGGGGAAGGAATTAGTTGGCTGCTAATTCCGAAAACTAGTATGGCTGATATTAACGATGCTTTAGAGCAAAACTGGTTAGGTAGCGTTGAATCTGGCGAACATTTACCAGAAGAAGAAATGCCTGAAAAGGCAATGAACCCAAACGTTGCTGAACAATTAATTCAACACTTCCGTTTGAACGAAGCAAAGGCTAACCAAAACTTGGCAACTTTCTGTTCAACTCAAATGGAACCACAAGCTGACAAATTAATGGCAAGTGCTATGAACACTAACGCCATTGACAAGTCAGAATATCCAAAGACGGCTGCCATGGAAGACCGTTGTGCTGCCATGATCGGTCACATGTGGGGTATTCCAGAAGATGAAAAGTTCCGGAAGGACTTCATCGGTACTTCAACTGTTGGTTCATCAGAAGCATGTATGTTAGGTGGACTTTCCATGTTATTCTCATGGAAGCACCGTGCTAAGGCTAACGGCATCGACATCGATGACTTACACAATCACAAGCCAAACATGATTATTGGTTCTGGTTACCAAGTTGTTTGGGAAAAGTTCTGTACTTACTGGAACGTTGAAATGCGTCAAGTTAAGTTGGAACATGGTACCAACGAATCAAGCTTGAACATTGAAAAGGCAATGTCATTAGTTGACGAAAACACGATTGGGATTGTTGCTGTCTTCGGTATTACCTTTACTGGTGAAATTGATGACGTTCAAGCTCTTGATGCTGAAGTAACTAAGTACAACGAAGCTCACAAGGACATGCCAATTAAGATTCACGTTGACGCAGCTTACAACGGATTCTTTGCTCCTTGGGTTGACGGCTTCAAGCCATGGGACTTCCGTCTGAAGAACGTTGCTTCAATCAACGTTTCTGGTCACAAGTACGGAATGGTTTACCCTGGTTTAGGTTGGACTATTTGGCGTAAGAACGACTACGAACACCTTCCAAAGGAAATGCGGTTCTCTGTACCATACCTTGGTGGTTCAGTTGACTCCATCGCTATTAACTTCTCCCACTCCGGTGCTCACATTGTAGGTCAATACTACAACTTAATCCGGTTTGGTAAGGAAGGCTTCCGTGCAGTTATGGAAAACGTACGGAAGGTATCAACTCACATTAGTGAAGTTTTGAAGGCCACTGGTTACTTCGAAATGATCACCGATGGTTCACTTCTTCCAATCAACACTTGGAAGCTTCGTGATGATGTTGATGTTAAGTGGAACCTTTATGACATGGAAGATGCTCTTCGTTCATACGGTTGGCAAGTTCCTGCATACCCACTTCCAAAGGATCGTGACGACGAAACTGTTGAACGGATCGTTGTTCGTCCAGGAATGAGCATGACAATTGCTGATGACTTTGCTGAAGACCTCAACCAAGCCATTGACGACTTAAACAAGAAGTTTAACTAATTAGTCCGCTAGTTAGTAAAGTGCTTTTGAGTAATTGCTCAAAAGCACTTTTTTATAGAATTTATAGAAAAAGATTACTTAATCATTACTGTTTTAATGTTTAAGATTAATAGACAATCTTTGTAACGGTCTATCGTACGATAGACCGTTTTTTATGGCAAAAACACTGCTATTAAGGCGTTTTGCGGTTCTGATAAAATTTAAAGATTCAATACTAATTATTTGTTTAGTAGATATAATGAACATATAATATATATGATGATCAATAAATGGAGTGTGAGGAGGGATCTTGATGATAATACTATATACTTCAGTAAACTCATCTTCATGTCGAAAGGCGCGGTTATGGTTTAAGCAACATCAGATAAACGTTAGCGAACATAATATCTCCCTCGAGGGAATTACTCATGAACGGTTAGCTCAAATTATGAAACGAACTGAACATGGCACTGATGATGTTGTGTGTACCAGATCAAATGCATATAAGCAGCTTGGATTACAAATCAATAGTCTGACTTTTGATGATTTCTTAGACTTAATATGTCGAATTCCTCAATTATTAAAAACCCCGATTATTGTTTCACATTATGGTATTCAAATTGGTTTTAATCAGGACGCAATTCGGAGTTTTATTCCTCATGACGAACGTCAAGCAGAGATACTACAAGCTGAACGGGGAGCTAATGTATTAGCTCAGTAGTAAATATTAGTTAACCGCTCCCATCAATTATGGATACTTTTATTTAATAGTTAGTCATCAGGGGTTAAGAGATGGAACGAGAAAAAGGGGCTCAACCTGAATTGATTGAGCCCCTGCTTTAAGCTATAGAAAGATAGGGTAGTAGTTAGTTAGTATGGTTATTGGTTTTTTCATCCAACAATCCGGTATGATATTTCCGAGTAGCATGATAAATGACAAATGGAATGATGACCACGATAATAAAACAGGTAATTAAAATAGTCATATAGGTTCCTGCTGAAGAGGCGGGGAGTGAAGTTGTTGGGAAGAACGAAATAATGAACGCAAAGAGGGTTACTAAGAATCCGCAAACTGCGATAATGGTCTTACCAACTGTCCCGCCAGGAACGTTGTAAGTACGTGGTAAGTTACGCTTCTTAAAGACCAGAACTAAGTAGCCAATAAAGAATAGGAAGTAACCAACTAAGTAAATAACAACGGTGAGGCCCATTGCGGCAAAGAATGAAACATTACCGCCACCACCACCGAGGGTGAGAACAGCATCCCAGATGGAAACAATCAGTCCTTGGACCATGATTAGACGCACCGGAATGTTATGTTGATTAGTCTTTTGGAAGTATTTAGGAAGAATCCCAACTTTGGCAGTGTCATAGATTGCCCGTGAAGGACCAGTAACCCATGAACTAATTTCGGCAATGACACCACAAGCCAGCATTAACCCAACGATTCTGGTTAACCAGCCAAGTTTACCACCACTGAGGTTAATAAAGAGGTAATTGAACGCTTGAACAACCCCCGCACTTAATGATAGTTGCTTTTGTGGGATCACCGCAGCAACGGTTAAACCACCTAAGGTATCGAGGCAAATTGCCAAGATGACCAGAATGAACATAACTAATGGATAATTTCGATTGGGATTCTTTAATTCATTAATGTACGAGGCAGAAGCTTCTCCGCCCATGTAAGCTAAAATAAATGATACGAACACAACTAGCGTCGTAACTTTAGTAAAATCAGGAATGAATGCATGCGAAGTAAAGGAAATTAATAATTTACCACCGGAGCAGAGATACCAGATGGCTAGAATAAATAGAATGGCCGATGGAATAAGAATGCCAATCATAAAACCAAATTTAGCAATCTTTTGGGTATATTTAGTTCCGCCCAATTGGGAGAATGTTACTAACCAGAAGACGATTAGCACACCAAAGAACTTTACCCACGGGTTGCTAGCTAATGCCGGCCAGCTGACAACGAATGATAGGGCCCCTAAAATAAAGTAAATCATCGTACAGAAGTTAACGGTAATTTGGAACCATTGGAAGAAAATAGCAGCAAAACCAAAACGTTGCCCAAGGGTGTGGCTAACCCAGCTAAACTCACCCCCCGCCATTGTCGTTCCAACCTTTTACGGTTGCCATTTCAGCAGCACAGAGGGCGACGGGAATGAACCAAAAAATACCACCCAGAATTAGGAAGAATACCAAATGTAACTTAGAGGTGGCGAAAGTTGGGTATTCATAAACTGTTAGAACCATCGCCGCAGTGATGGAAAAGAAACCCCACATAGTTAGGGTTCTTTTATTTTGCAAAGCACTCATAATAGTTCTCCTTTCAATTATTTAATCATTGGTTAGCAATGATCTAGTTTCATCATAGGGTGACCGCTAATGTTTTACAAAAATAACGTACTGTTTAAATTTAATGATCTTTAATTAACAAAAACCGGCTCAGACGCGACCAAAAATACATTACTTTTTATTTGCCTTTCTAAATTTAGGGTTGTTACATTCAGGATGAATCATGATTTGATTTTAGGTATGCCTGAATGCGATAAGTTTGAAAGGAGGTTGAGGAATTAGTCAGCTACCAATTCCGAACAGATCAATGACAGAAAAAGATCAAGCATTAGAACAGAACTGGTTAGGGAGCACTGAATCAGGAGAAGACTTGCCGGATCAAGATATTCCTGAACAAGCGATGAACCCGACGGTGGCCAAACAATTGATTCAACACTTTCGTTTAAATGAAGCTAAGGCAGATCAAAACTTAACGACTTTCTGTACAACCCAAATGGAACCAAAAGCCGATGAATTGATGAAGGAAGCAATGAATACTAACGCGATCGATAAGACAGAATATCCCAAGACCGCGGCAATGTGTGATCGTTGTGTGGCGATGATTGGTCATATGTGGGGGATTCCGGAAGATGAAAAGTTCCCGAAGGATTATATCGGGACTTCAACTGTGGGCTCATCAGAAGGATGTATGCTCGGCGGTTTAGGAATGCTGTTTACGTGGAAACACCGTGCTAAGGCCGCTGGGATAAATATTAACGATCTAGATCATCACCGGCCGAACTTGATTATCGGGTCCGGCTACCAAGTGGTTTGGCAAAAGTTCTGCACTTATTGGAACGTAGAAATGCGGCAAGTACCTTTGAAGAAAGGGTCCGATGAATTGAACCTGAATATTGATGAAGCGATGAAACTAGTGGACGAAAATACGATTGGAATCGTGGCAATTTTTGGTATTACCTATACCGGAGCAATTGATGATGTTCAAGCCCTCGACCAACGTGTTTCAGAATATAATCAGTCTCACCCTGACTTGCCGTTACGAATTCACGTAGACTCAGCATATAATGGATTCTTTGCGCCATGGGTTTCTGGATTTAAGCCATGGGATTTTCGCCTGAAGAATGTTGCCTCGATTAACGTTTCTAGTCACAAGTACGGAATGGTTTATCCTGGTATTGGCTGGATTGTCTGGCGTAAAAATAATTATGATTACTTACCAAAGGAATTACGTTTTTCCGTTCAATACTTAGGTAAGACGGTTGACTCGATTGCAATTAACTTCTCATGCTCTGGAGCTAACATTGTGGGGCAATACTATAACTTAATTCGCTTTGGTAAGGCTGGATACCGCGCATGTATGGAAAATGTGCGGAAAGTTTCTGAAAAGTTGAGTAAGGCAATTAACGACACGGGATACTTTAATGTCATTACAGATGGTTCCGAATTACCAATTATTACTTGGGAGTTTAAGAAAGATACCAGTGTAAATTGGACATTATATGATGTTCAAGATGCATTAAAGATGTTTGGCTGGCAAGTTCCTGCCTATCCATTACCAAAGAATCGTGATGATGAAATTATTCAACGGATCGTTGTTCGGCCGGCGATGGACATGACCATTGCCAATGATTTTATTGATGACTTAGGGCATGCACTTGACTATTTAAATCATAAATAGTGGACAGTTTAAGATAAACTTGACGTTATGACTTTTAATTTTTCTTACACAATGGTAAAATAGTCATAAGTCTTAGGGATGGGGATTCGCTAGGAGACCCATCTTTTTAGTAAGATTAATTTCTGATGGAGAGAGGATATTACTATGGATAAAAAGGTTAGAGTACGTTATGCTCCAAGTCCAACGGGCTTCTTGCATATCGGTAATGCACAATCTGCACTTTTTAACTATCTGTTTGCTCGTCACTTTAATGGAACAATGGTTCTTCGGATTGAAGATACTGATATTGCACGGAATGTGCCACACGGTGAAGAGTCGCAGATGGAGAACTTGCACTGGTTGGGTGTTGACTGGGATGAAGGTCCAGATAAGCCAAATCCTAAGTATGCCCCATACCATCAAACTGAACGTAATAAGGAAGGTATTTACCACAAGTACGTTCAAAAGTTAATTGACGAAGGCAAGGCCTACTATGACTACACCACTGAAGAAGAACTTCAAAAGATGCGTGAAGAACAAAAGGCTAAGGGAGAAACTCCTCGTTACGATGGTCACTGGTACAACGCTAGCCAAGAAGAAATTGACGCTGCCAAGGCCAAGGGAATTAAGCCTTCTGTTCGTCTGCACTTACCAAAGGATCACACCCTTGAATGGGATGACTGGGCATTAGGTCACATTTCATTCAACTCTGACAACCTTGGTGGTGACTTTGTTATCGAAAAGAACAACGGAATGCCTACTTACAACTTTGCCGTTGTTATTGATGACTATCTGATGGACATTACCGACTGTCTTCGTGGTGCTGACCACATTGCCAACACACCAAAGCAAATTGCGGTTTACGAAGCCCTTGGTGTTGACCACCCACACTTCTGTCACATTTCACTGATCTTCAACCCAGCAACTGGTAAGAAGTTGAGTAAGCGTGACAAGAATACTCTGCAATTCATTAGCCAATACCACCGTCATGGTTACCTCAAGGAAGCTATCTTTAACTTCATTGCCTTCCTTGGTTGGTCACCAGTTGGTGAAAAGGAAATTTATTCTAAGGAAGAATTAATTAAGGCTTACGATCCTAACCGGATGTCTAACTCACCAGCTTACTTCGATCAACACAAGCTTGACTGGATGAACGCCGAATACATCAAGAAGATGTCAGTAGACGAATTAGCTGACCGGATCATGACCTTAGTTCATGAAAATGATTCTGAAGAAGCAAACAAGTTGAATGATTTGAAGATGAGTGATGATGATCTTCGGACATTGCTCAAGAAGGTTATCCACATTCACCAACGTGATGTTTACAAGTTAATCGAAATCATGGATTATGCTTGGTTCTATGCAACGATCTTAGACCAAGACCTTTCATACGATGACTTTGCAAACTTCGATAAGGACGAAACGCTTGCTGTATTGAACGGTATTAAGGATGCAGTAAAGGACTTGTCTGATGACACGACGCCAGATGCTTATAACGACCTGATTAAGAAGGTTGGCAAGGACGTCAATGTTAAGGGACAAAAGCTTTACTTCCCATTGAACATTGCCTTCACTGGTAAGAGTTCTGCTCCACAAATCAATGAAATCATGGCAGTTTACCCAGTAGCTACTACTGTTAAGCTCCTTGATAAGGCAATTGCTTCATTGAACTAATTGCTTAAGTTAGTGAAATAGGCGATCTCAATTTTGAGATCGCCTATTTTTTGTGGTTAAAAAAAACGAGGCTAGATTTTAAATTACATCTAGTCTCGGACTTTTTAAAATATTATTAGCTGTTGTTATTCAAAGTAGTTCAAGCCCATGGATTCCTTAACTTCATGTAGGGTCTTGTTTGCCACTTGGTTGGCTTTTTCAGAACCTTGCTTTAACATATCGTAAACGGCCGGGATATCCTTAGCAAATTCTAGACGCCGTTCACGAATTGGGGTTAATTCTTTGTTCAAAACCTCAAATAGGTATTTCTTGATCTTAACGTCACCAAGACCACCTGCCCGGTAATGATCATTAAGTTCTTGCACCTTTTCTTTATCGTCATCAAAGATGTCTAGATAAGTGAAGACAATGTTACCTTCAACTTGGCCGGGATCTTCAACGTGGATATGGTTAGGATCGGTGTACATCGACATCACTTTTTTACGCAACGTATCTTCATCATCAGATAAGTAGATACAATTACCGAGTGACTTACTCATCTTGGCATTACCATCGAGCCCTGGGATCCGTCCTTGACCCTTTGGTGGGAAGACCCCTTCAGGTTCGACGAGCACATCACCATAAATAGAATTAAATGTCCGGACAATTTCACGCGCTTGTTCTAGCATTGGTTCTTGATCATCACCAACTGGGACGAGTTCGGCCTTAAATGCAGTGATATCACATGCTTGGCTAACCGGATAAGTTAGGAAGCCCGCGGGAATAGAACGATTAAAGTTCTTTTGTTGAATTTC
The DNA here is from genome assembly GCF_056590915.1 of Limosilactobacillus sp. C0001E2. NCBI lineage: Bacteria > Bacillati > Bacillota > Bacilli > Lactobacillales > Lactobacillaceae > Limosilactobacillus > Limosilactobacillus sp. C0001E2. The sequence continues at coordinate 188,528 of NZ_JBWPXC010000004.1, forward strand.
TGACTTAACAGTTGGGTTCCGTTCCAAACGGGAAACAGTAACTAAGTTCAGGTAGTACATGTTAAGTTCAGAAAGCGCAGGAATTTGTGACTGAACATAGATGGTTGATTTTTCTGGATCTAATCCTACTGCCAAGTAATCTAGCGCAACTTGGATGAGACTATTACGGATTTTTTCTGGGTCGCGGGCGTTATCGGTCAGGGCTTGTTGATCCGCAATCATGATATATGGATCATACTTGCCACTGTTTTGCATTTTGACCCGTTCGCGCAGTGAACCAACGTAGTGACCAATGTGGAGGTGACCAGTTGGCCGGTCACCAGTTAAAATTACCTTTTTTTCTGTCATAATAATCAATCCTTTCGAATAAACCTGGGTAAAAGAAAATCGCCCTATTTTCCACTTGGAAAATAGGACGATTAACCGCGGTGCCACCTAAATTATGTACAGACCTGTACATCACTCGTTCAATATTTAACTGCTTCTGGCGGCTCCACTTCGCACTTCCGTTGGCCTCTTTCATCAGGTATCAGCCATCTCTGTTGCTTGGTCATGCTACTATTACCACGTCATTGAATTACTTAAATTGTAACTGATTTAAAAAATCTTGCAACCCTTACTTTGTAACTTTGGCTAAAGTGTAGTGCTTCTTACCACGGCGGACAACGACGTACTTACCATCAAAATGATCTGCCGGATTAATTTCAGCATCAATATCTGTGACTTTTTCACCATTAACGGTAATTGCCCCGTTCTTAACATCTTCACGGGCCTGCCGCTTGGAAGGCTCAATTTCGGTATTGACCAGCCAATCCACAATGTTAACTACATCTGCTGAGATGTCGACCGATGGGGCAGACTTGAAGGCTTGCTCGATATCTTCGGTAGTCAAATCTTTAATATCACCCTTGAATAACAGTTGAGAAATTTCTTCAGCGTGCTTGGTAGCAGCTTCGCCGTGGACAAAAGTAGTGACTTCCCGTGCCAAGGTCCGTTGTGCTTCTCGTTTCCAAGGTTCCTTTTCAACCTTTTCAGCCAAGTCGTTAATTTGATCTTGATCGAGGAAAGTGAAGTACTTAAGGTATTTCACAACGTCGCGATCATCTTGGTTCAGCCAGAATTGGTAGAATTCGTACGGTGACGTCTTCTTCGGATCTAGCCATACTGCACCACCCGCAGTCTTACCGAACTTTGTACCGTCGGCCTTGAGCATCAGTGGGATTGTTAGTCCGAAGACCTTGGTTTCTGGTCCTTCCACCTTATGAATTAAGTCAATTCCTGAGGTGATGTTACCCCATTGGTCGGAACCACCGATTTGAAGTTGGACATCATTGTTGCGGTAAAGGTGGAGGAAGTCAACCGCTTGAAGAATTTGGTAGGTAAATTCAGTGAAGGAAATTCCGTTATCCAGCCGACTAGCAACGACTTCCTTATTCAACATCGTATTAACATTGAAGAGTTTACCGTAATCACGGAGGAACTCAATCATCGAAATCTTGGAAAGCCACGTGTAATTATCCACAATGGTAAAGTTTTCGGTCCCAAATAATTTTTTCATTTGTTCAGTGAGGGCCTTTTTGTTGTGTTCCAATTGTGATTCGGTTTGCAGGGTTCGTTCGGTCTTTCGTCCAGAAGGATCCCCAATCGCACCAGTACCGCCACCGATAATGATTACCGGGTGGTGACCAGCGAGTTGGAATCGTTTCAGCATCATGAATGGAATTAAGTGTCCAATATGGAGACTATCGCCTGTTGGGTCCGTCCCACAGTACAAACTGATTTGTTTTTCATTCGTTAATTCGCGGAGGCCGTCTTCATCAGTAACTTGATTCACGGCACCGCGCCATTTTAGTTCATCAACAATGTTCATCTAGAATCCCTCCATTTGTTAGTAACAACGAAAAAACGTCCCAAGACACTCAAGTCTTGGGACGAAGTGAACCGTGGTACCACCCATTTTCGTACGTTACGTACCTTAATTAACACTATTAAAAAGATTGGTGATTAATGATGTTCAGCTGTAATTCGTAAATCTCTTATGCATTAGCTTCCACATCACCGCTAATTCTCTGCGCCAGGGAAGAGATTCCTACTAGGACTGTTAATCAACCGTTGATTGCATTAAACAATGAATTAACTTAAAAGTCAAGGTAGATAAATCGAATTTTTTCGAATGAAACCGATTTAATGTTCGGAAACGTGTTGACAGGCTATGAGATTTAAGTATAATGATCATTAACTTTTAATAAGAGCGACCAACAGAGAGACTAATCTGAGCTGAAAGTTAGTCGTCGTTCATGGCATTAATTCACGCGTGAAATGGGTGGTTCCATTATTGACCGAGAGGTAAGTCCAAATGACTTATAAAGATGGGTGGAACCGCGTTGACAAACGTCCCTGGTATTTGTAGTACCAGGGACGTTTTTTTGTGAAAGGAGATTGAAAGATGGATGAACAACAAGAACAAAAATTATCACGTTCACTAAAAAGTCGTCATATCACGATGATTGCGATTGGTGGTGCGATTGGGACCGGACTCTTCTTGGGATCCGGGAGTGCCATTAAAGCCGCCGGGCCGTCAATTATTTTGACATATTTGATTGTCGGAATCTTCTGTTTCTTTATGATGCGCGCCCTTGGTGAGCTTTTGCTCGCCGATACTAGTAAACATTCCTTTATCGATTCAGTGAAGGAATATCTTGGTGATCGGATGGAATTTATTGCTGGTTGGACGTATTGGTCGTGTTGGCTCAGTCTTGCGATGGCGGATTTAACCGCGACCGGGATTTACTTAAAGTACTGGTTTCCTAATTTACCGCAGTGGATTGGTCCACTCGTCATTATTATTTTGCTGATGTTGGTTAACATGGTAAACGTTGGGTTATTTGGTGAACTTGAATCCTGGTTTTCCACGATTAAGGTTTTAGCGATTGTCGCACTAATTGTTGTTGGTTTAGTGATGGTGATTTTACAGACACCAACGAAGGCAGGACACGCTAGTTTAGTTAACCTAGTAAGCCATGGTGGATTCTTCCCGAAGGGGCCGATTGGTTTCTTGATGTCGTTTCAAATGGTTGTCTTTGCCTTTGTTGGAATTGAAATGGTTGGTTTAACCGCTGGGGAAACAAAAAACCCAGAGGCGGATATTCCAAAGGCAATTAATACCCTGCCAGTTCGGATTGGGTTGTTCTATATTGGTTCAATGCTCGCAATTATGGTCTACCCTTGGACAGATATTAAGACAAGCTCAAGCCCGTTTGTTCAAGTCTTTGCGGGAATTGGGGTGACAAGTGCCGCCGCAATTTTAAACTTTGTGGTACTGACTGCTGCAATGTCAGCCACTAATAGTGCCATCTTCTCAACTAGTCGCTCGTTGTACTCACTGGCTGCTGGTGGGAATGCGCCAGCTCGTTTCCAAAAATTGAGTGCTAAGGCAGTACCAAACCAGGCGCTGCAATTCTCTTCACTAATCCTATTTGTGGTGGTGATTTTAAACTATGTGATGCCTGCGGGAATTTTCGAATTGATTTCCGGAGTATCAACCATTAACTTCATTTTTGTATGGCTCTTTATTCTGTGGTGCCACATTAAGTACCGACAAGCTCATCCAAAGGGAGTAGCTGGGTTCTCAATGCCGGGATTCCCAGTAACGGATTGGTTAACCATTATTTTCTTTGTTGCGGTCTTGATTATTTTGCTCTTTATTCCAGCAACGCGCCCGGCATTATTTGTTTCGGTACTGTTCTTTATTTGTCTCTTTATTGGATATACGTTTGTGGAGCGGTCACGACAACATAAATAAGTCATAGCGCTTTCATTACCGTAATGAGCGGATTTAATTGCTATTTTAATTCATGAGAATTATAATAAAGATGTGGAAAGATCAGTACCGTTGCCTGATAACAACCTGTAAATAACAGGAATCACTCTTACCCCCACATCACATCAACTAAATAAGGTCAAAAGACTAGTTGTCGAATTATTTCGGGATCGTTTGACCCCCTTAGAACACTAATTTAAGTTACTTAATTGAAATACAGTTTTAAAATTGGAACAATGAAGTACGCAACGGCAGAAATCGCTTTACACGGTGTCAAACGTCAGGTATAGTTATTACAAAGTCGATTGCAAAATTTATGTAATTAGACTCGCTGTGCAATTATTCGATTTCTATACAGAAAGGTGCTGACATAATGTATCTTGCGATTAATATCGTTGGACTATTAGTTTTCTTGCTAATTGGGTTCCTTTTCTCCAAGGACAAGAAAAACATTAATTGGAAAGCCATTGCAGTGATGGTGGTCATCAACATCATCCTGGCAGCCTTCTTGATTGGCTCGCCTGTTGGTCGGCGGGGTGTTCAAGCTGCTGCTGATGGCTTTGTTTGGCTAGTAGACGCTTCAGCTAAGGGGACCACTTTTGCGCTTGGTTCCTGGTATAATGCCAAGAATTTGAACTTTATTTGTTCTGCGCTGATGCCAATCCTGATGGTTGTTCCATTGTTCGATATTTTAACCTACATCGGTTTTCTGCCATGGATAATTAAATGGATCGGCCGAGGCTTGTCATTTATTACCGGTCAACCTAAGTTTGAATCATTCTTCGCAGTTGAAATGATGTTCTTAGGGAACACCGAAGTATTGGCCGTTTCCGAATTGCAATTGCGGAAGATGTCCAAGGCACGGAACTTAACGATTGCCATGATGTCAATGTCATGTATTACCGCAGCAATGGTTGGTTCATATGTGGAAATGATGCCTGGTCGTTACATTTTAACGGCAATTCCGATTAACATCATTAACTCACTAATTGCCACTAGTTTGATGAACCCAGTGAAGGTTGATCCGGCTGAGGATACGATTGTGACAGTTAACGACACGGATGCTAAAAAGGAACCATTCTTTAGTTTCTTGGGTGACTCAATTTTGGGCGCCGGTAAGCTGATTTTAATTATCATTGCTAACGTGGTTGCGTTCGTTGCTTTGGCCGCATTGATTGATAAGATTTTAGGTCTCTTTTGGAAGCCACTTTCACTAGAAAGCATCTTAGGGGTCATCATGTTCCCATTCTCCTGGTTAATGGGATTGAATGTCCACGATGCATGGATTCTTTCCCAAAATATGGGGATGAAGTTGATTACCAACGAATTTGTTGTCATGGGAAGCATGACGAATAAGATCGCTCATTTCGATCCGCACTTCCAAGCGGTCCTGACAACGTTTGTAACTTCATTCGCTAACTTCGGGACGCTTGGAATGATCATTGGTGCCTTTAAGGGATTAGTTGATAAAGATACGAACAACTATATTGCGCGCAACATTGGTTACTTAGTCCTTTCAGGAATTTTGGTCTCTCTGTTGTCAGCCGCAATGGTTGGTTTATTCGTTTGGTAATTAAAAATGATTGATTGGAGGCTGGCGGGAACGACAGTCTCCTTTTGTTACTTAATAAGAAAGGATGCCGGAAAATGACTACGAAAATTATTATGGACACAGATCCAGGAATTGATGACGCAGCTGCTTTGACGATGGCAATTAATAATCCAGAAATTGATTTAAAATTAGTGACTGCAGTTGCCGGGAATGTCAAAGTTGATAAAACAACGGCGAACGCACTTAAGATTGTGCATTTCTTTGGGAAGAATGATACTATTCCCGTGGCTGCTGGTGCGGCTGAACCATTAATCAAACCATTTGAAGACGCTGCCCGGATTCACGGTGAGTCTGGAATGGAAGGGTACGACTTTGGTGATGATTACGGTCAACCAATTGCTAAATCAGCAGTACAGGCGCTTCGTGATACAATCATGGCTGAAGACGAGATTACTTTAGTACCAACTGGTTCATACACTAACATTGCGTTGCTTTTCAAGGAATACCCTGAAGTAAAGAGTCATATTAAGCAAATCGTGGCAATGGGGGGTTCCCTTTCTGGTGGAAATATGACGAGTGTGGCTGAATTTAATGTCTTTACCGACCCGGACGCGGCGCGGATTATGTATAATTCTGGCATTCCAATTGTGATGGTTGGTTTGGATGTAACATTGAAAGCATTACTGACAGATGACAGTCTCAATCAGCTTAAAGATATGAATGAAACTGGTAAGATGCTGTATGGTTTAATCAGTCACTATAATGATGTCAGCGGTGGTGCCAAAGGACGGCCAATGCATGACGTCAATACGATTTTCTACTTATTGCATCCTGAGGCCTTTACTACTAAGGATTTATGGATTGACGTCCAAACTAGCGGCCCAGCAATAGGGGCAACGGTCGGTGACATTCGTGGGGCATACCATGATGGCAAAACTAACGCCAAGGCGTGCGTTGATATTGATGCCGACTTCTTTAACCAATGGTTCTTAGCACAAGTTGCTAAAATGAAGTAAAGCCAATTGAAACAATGAATTAGCTCCCGTGAATGCTTGAAACGGGGGCTTTTTTAAGGTAAAGTAAAAAGGTAACGTGAAACAATTTCGTGTTTCACGGAAAGGACGGTAGAATGACTCCAGAAGAATTTCGTCAAGCATTAGCTAACCAAGGGATTCAATTGACTGATCATCAAATGGATCAATTCGCTCAGTATTATCAAGATTTAGTAGCTACCAATCAGGTCGTTAATTTAACCCGCATTACAGATGAAAAAGATGTTTACTTGAAACACTTTTATGACTCCATTACCGGTAGTTTTGCGCTGCCAGCATTACGGACTGAAAGCCTAAGTTTATGTGATATTGGAGCAGGAGCTGGTTTCCCATCATTACCATTGAAGATTGCGTTCCCCAAATTAAAGGTAACGATTGTTGATTCATTGAACAAACGGATTAACTTTTTACAAGAATTAGTTGCTCGTCTCAATCTGGATAACGTGACGTTAGTTCACTCAAGAGCGGAAGATTTTAGTAAAAAGGGCAGCACCCATCGGGAAAGTTTTGATGTGGTGACAGCACGTGCCGTTGCGCGCTTATCCGTACTTAGTGAGTTGTGCTTACCCGCTGCCAAAGTGGGTGGAGTTTTCCTTGCATATAAGGCCCAAGCAGCCGCGGATGAGTTGAGCTCAGCGACACGAGCAATTACTAAGTTGGGTGGTCAAAAGCGGAATGTTTACTCATTAGAATTGCCAACTAAACCAGAGCCAGAGGAACGAAATTTATTAATTATTGATAAACTAACCGCAACGCCTCAGCAATATCCGCGACGAGCGGGAACACCTGCGAAAAAACCATTATAGTTATTAAAATGAGGGAGAATAAGTATGGCATTTTCAATTTTTGGCATTGGTAAGAATCATCACGATACAAAAAATGAAGTGGTAGAGATTCCGTTAGATCAAATTGAACCCAACCGTTATCAACCACGGCAGGTTTTTGATGAAGAAGGAATTCAGGAGTTAGCGGCAACGATTGATGCACATGGTTTACTCCAGCCAATTATTCTTCGTGAATATGAACCAGCAAAATATGAAATTATCGCTGGTGAACGACGCTTTCGGGCAATGAAGTTATTGCAATGGGAAAAAGCGCCGGCAATTGTGGAAAAGATGAACGATCACGAGACTGCATCGTTAGCCTTGATTGAAAATCTACAACGATCTGAATTAAGTTCAGTGGAAGAGGCGCAAGCCTATGAAAAGTTGATGGACTTGAATCATTTGACGCAGGCGAAGTTAGCTAAGGGCGTCGGGAAGAGTCAATCCGCAGTGGCTAATAAGCTGCGGCTACTGAAGTTGATCGTTCCAGTTCAAAATGCCATTCTGGATGGGTTAATTACCGAGCGTCATGGTCGGGCACTTTTAAATCTTAATGATGATCAGCAACGTAAGATGTTGATGCGGATCGTGAACGAAAAATTGAACGTTCGGCAAACGGAAGATGAAGTGGCCCGCCTCCAAGGAAAGCCGTTGCCGTCTGAAGTGGAAGCTCAAAAAGAGCAGGAACGACTTGCAAACGAAGAAAATGTCAAGGTTAAGCAACCAAAGAAACGGTCTGTTAAGCATAAGACTGCCAAAAAAGACTCTCCAGCTCCTAAAATTAAGATCAGTGATCCACGAATTGCCATGAATACCATTAAGGAATCCGTGAAAATGATTAATGATAGCGGATTAGATGCTGAATTGTCCGAGCAAACCTTAAAAAATGCTTATAAGATAACCATTAAAATTCCAAAGCAAAAGTAATAACGAAAGGAGCTGACACGATGGGAACAGTAATCGCACTGGCTAATCAAAAAGGTGGGGTTGGTAAAACCACCACCAGTGTCAACCTGGGGGCCTGTTTGGCGGATGCTGGCAAGCGGGTTTTGCTCATTGATTTAGACCCACAAGGTAACGCCACCAGTGGACTGGGCATTGATAAAAAGAAGATTGAGCAGAGTGTCTATGATGTACTAATTAATGATGTGGAATTGAGCGCGGTCATTCAGCCAAGCAGTCATCAGGGATTAGATATTGCACCAACGACAATCGAACTATCAGGTGCAGAAGTTGAGTTAACTTCTATGATGGCTCGGGAGACCCGGTTAAAGGATGGGTTTGCTGACGTTCAGGATCAATATGATTATATTTTAATTGATTGCCCGCCTTCGCTGGGATTACTAACGATTAATGCCTTTACAGCTGCCAATTCCATTTTGATTCCAGTTCAGAGTGAATATTATGCTTTGGAGGGCTTGAGTCAATTAATCAATACGATTCAGCTGGTTCGGAAACATTTCAATAAGGACCTTAAGATAGAGGGAGTTTTATTGACGATGTTTGATAAACGCACTAACCTTGGTCAAGAAGTCAATGCGGAAGTAAAAAATTTTTTTGGCTCCCAAGTATATGAGACTGTTATTCCACGGAATGTTCGTTTATCAGAGGCGCCCAGTCATGGCCTGGCCATCATTGATTACGATAAACGGTCAACGGGTGCCAAGGTTTACCAACAATTAGCAAAGGAAGTGTTGGCTGCTCATGACGAAAAATAAGAAGATGGGACTGGGACGGGGCATTGAAGCCCTGTTTGAGGATAACAATTTAGAAGAAGCGCAGACGGGCGAGAATGTTGTGGATCTCAAACTATCAGCAATTCGCCCTAATCCGTACCAGCCTCGCCGCATTTTTGACCAAAAGGCGTTAAAGGAATTAGCTAAATCGATTAGTGAATCTGGAGTTTTTCAGCCAATCATTGTGCGCCAGCCAGATTCGCAAATCGAGCGGTACGAAATTATCGCTGGTGAACGGCGTTATCGGGCTTCTAAATTAGCTAAGCAGACAACGATTCCTGCCATTGTCCGGGACTTTGATGATGAACGGATGATGGAAGTTGCGGTCTTGGAAAATCTGCAACGGGAAGATTTGACCCCACTAGAAGAGGCGCAAGCTTACCAAACATTAATGGATAAGTTGATGCTTACCCAGGCAGAAGTTGCCAAGCGGCTTGGTAAAAGTCGGCCGTACATCGCCAATTATTTACGTTTGTTGAGCCTTCCTGAAAGTGTCAAACAGTCCTTACAAGCCGGTGAACTTTCTATGGGTCAGGCACGGACACTACTGGGCCTTAAAGATAAGCAGAAGGTGGCAGCGGTCGCTAGGAAGGCCATTACTAACCGGATGACGGTTCGTCAATTGGAAGATTTAGTGGCTTCAATGAATAATGATCATGGTCATAAGAACCACAAAAAGAAGGTTCAGCATCGGAAGTCACCATACTTGCGGGAAGCTGAAAATGAGCTGCAAAGTAAGTTCGGAACCAAAGTGGCGGTGGCCCCATCAGCAAAAAAGAATACTGGAAAGATTGAAATTCCGTATACTTCTGCTGATGATTTAACTAGGATTTTGGAATTACTCGGGATTTCGTTTGATTAGGACAGGAGTGATCATAATGGAAGATTACGCACTAAACGACATTGTAATGATGAAGAAACAGCACCCGTGTGGTACGAATCGCTGGCAAATTATTCGTGTTGGTGCGGATATTAAAATTCAATGTACGGGTTGTGGGCACATCGTGATGATGAGTCGTTATAACTTTGACAAACGAATGAAGAAAGTTCTCGAAAAAGCAGACCAAGAAAATTAAAAAAGGAACGTGAAAAGAAAATGTCATTAACTGCAGGGATTGTTGGATTACCAAACGTGGGGAAGTCCACACTGTTTAACGCGATTACGAAGGCTGGTGCCGAAATGGCAAACTACCCATTTGCTACGATTGATCCGAATGTTGGGATGGTCGAAGTTCCGGATCCACGTTTGAACCGAATTAACGAATTGATTCCCGCTAAAAAGATCGTCCCAACCACCTTTGAATTCACGGATATCGCCGGAATTGTTAAAGGGGCTTCCAAAGGGGAAGGTCTTGGGAACAAGTTTTTGGAAAATATTCGCCAAACTGATGCTATCGTGCACGTTGTTCGGGCATTTGATGATAACGACATTACCAGTGTTACGGGTAAGGTTGACCCAATTGAAGATATTGACACCATCAATCTGGAATTAATTATGGCTGACTTGGAGTCTGTCAATAATCGGCTCAGTAAGGTACAACGAGCAGCCAAGGGTCGTGACAAGGATGCTCTGGCAGAATTAGCAGTTTTGAATAAGATTAAGCCGGTGCTCGAAGATGGCAAGAGTGCACGGACAATTGATTTTTCTGATGATGAGCAAAAGATTGTTAAGGGACTATTCTTACTAACGACCAAGCCAGTACTTTATGTTGCCAACATTGCGGAAGAAGATATGGCTGATCCAGACAGTAACAAGTACATGGATGCCATCAAGGAACACGTGGCTGGTGAAGGTGAAGTCATCGGTGTCGCAGCCGCTGCTGAAGAATCAATTGCCGAAATGGACGATGACGAAAAGGCTGACTTCCTGGAAATGGAAGGGGTCAAAGAACCTGGCTTAAACCGGTTGATTCGCGCGGCTTATAAGCTATTGGGCCTCGAAACGTTCTTTACTGCCGGGGGTCCAGAAACCCGTGCGTGGACTTACCGGAAGGGAACTAAAGCTCCACAGGCGGCAGGAATTATCCACTCAGACTTCGAACGTGGTTTTATTCGGGCTGAAGTAATGAGTTTTAGTGATTTAGACGAACTTGGTTCTGCAGCGAAGGTTAAAGAAGCTGGTAAACTACGTCTTGAAGGTAAAGATTACGTGATGCAGGATGGCGATATTGTTGAATTCCGTTTCAACGTTTAATTGAGGAATTCGACAGCATAGAGAGGAGTAACACTGTGAGCGAACAACCACGGAATGCCGCTGCTGGTCAACGGCAGAAGCAATATATTAAAGAAAATAATAAAGAAGCGGGCAAGACCTTTAGCGAATATGGTTTAACCCGTAAAAATGAAGAGTTTGTTTACCAACTTAATAAGCAATTAGCTGCAAAGGGAATTGCTGCTGATAAAAAGAGCGAATACCTGGATGACACAATTAATAAGCTGCAGACAGGACAAAAGAAGGGGCAAACTGCAAAAGCAATGTTTGGCACCCCAACCGCTTATGCAGAGGAATTGACGAATCCCAAAAATAAGGAAGCAACGGTTCAAGGAACGAGCAACTTTGGGCTCTTGGCGTTAGATAATGGAATGATGTTCTTTGCCATCTTCTCCTTTATGTTTGGTTTAATTGCATTCATGAATCCGGGCTCACTCAGCCCGAATGGTCATTACGGAAGTTCGGGATTAACTGCAATTCTGATTGTAGCAATTGCTGGAGGCTTGCTCTTCGGTTACATTGCAAATATTATGGCGCCATATAAGGATAAGAAGACCGGCAAGGTTGTTCAACGGAGTCTGTGGGCACGGATCGGGATGATTGTCTTGGCCTTTGCAATCTGGATTGGTATTTACACGTTGACTGCTTTACTGCCGAATAGCATTAACCCGCAAACTAACAAGTGGGTATACATTATTCTAGGGATTGTTGTCTTTGGGGCTGACTTATACTTACGGACGCGGTTCCACATCGTGAATAACGTTTTTGCGGGTCAGCCACGAAATCGCCGGTAAATTATAAATTCTAAAAATTTATCCTTGACCTGAAATGAATTTCCTAGTAGGTTAAGTACTAACAAAATTTACAAGGGAGTGTCGATTGATGGCAAATTGGGATACAAAGTTCGCAAAAAAAGGGTTAACGTTCGATGATGTTCTCTTGATTCCAGCAGAGAGTCACGTTTTACCAAACGAAGTTGACCTGAGCGTTCAATTAGCCAAGAATATTAAGTTAAACGTACCGTTCATTAGTGCCGGAATGGATACTGTAACGGAAAGCTCAATGGCAATTGCGATGGCCTTGCAAGGTGGGATGGGAGTTGTTCATAAGAACATGTCCATTCAAGCCCAAGCGGGTGAAGTTGCCACGGTTAAAGGAGTTTCTTTGGCTGGTAATTTTGAAAAAGCTGCTACGGATGATCAAAACCGGTTGCTGGTTGCTGCTGCTGTTGGGGTCACTTCCGATACTTTTGAGCGTGCGGAAGCCCTACTGAAGGCGGGCGCTGACGCCATTGTGATTGACACTGCTCACGGACATTCCGCAGGTGTTTTACGTAAGATTGCAGAAATTCGTGATCACTTCCCAGACGTTACGTTAATTGCGGGGAATGTAGCTACTGCTGAAGGAACTAAGGCCCTCTTTGATGCAGGGGTCGATGTTGTGAAAGTTGGAATTGGACCTGGTTCTATTTGTACGACTCGGGTAGTTGCTGGTGTTGGAGTTCCACAAATTACCGCAATTTATGATGCAGCTTCTGTAGCTCGTGAATATGGCAAGACCATTATTGCGGACGGTGGAATTAAGTATTCTGGGGACATTGTGAAAGCGTTGGCTGCTGGTGGTAATGCTGTTATGCTTGGTTCCATGTTCTCGGGGACAACTGAAGCACCTGGTGAAGTTTTCGAAGATCACGGTAAGAAGTATAAGGCTTACCGGGGAATGGGTTCTGTTGGGGCAATGGCCCAGTCCCATGGCTCATCCGATCGTTACTTCCAAGGTGGCGTGAATGAGGCTAACAAACTAGTCCCAGAAGGAATTGAAGCCCGGGTTGAATATAAGGGTGATGTCGCCGACATTATTTTCCAAATGGTCGGTGGTTTACGTTCTGGAATGGGTTACTGTGGTGCTGGTGACATCCAAACTTTGATTGACAATGCCCAATTTGTTCAAATTACCAATGCTGGTTTACGGGAATCACATCCTCATGATGTACAAATTACGAAGGCAGCACCAAACTACAAATAATTAAATGGGATAATCGAAAAACAGGATTCGTAGAATGCGGATCCTGTTTTTCAGTTTGAAGTTAAATAAATATTTAAGGCCATCGGAGAATTGAGAATTATTAGGTTAAACAGTGTATAATTATCTCAGTTATATTCTCGTAAAAGGAGGAGCGACGATGAAAATTTTAGTTGTTGACGATGATAAGGAAATCGTTCAGTTACTAGAAATCTACGTACGGAATGAAGGCTATGAACCAGTTTCAGCTTATAACGGTAAGGACGCCTTAACTAAATTAAATACTACTCCTGATATTGGATTGGTTATTTTAGATTTAATGATGCCAGAAATGGACGGCATGGAAGTTATTAAACGAATTCGGAAGGATTCTTCGATTCCAATTTTAGTATTGTCAGCTAAGACCGCTGATATGGACAAGATTCAGGGGTTAATTACTGGGGCGGATGATTATGTCACCAAACCATTCAACCCGCTTGAAGTCATGGCGCGGGTTCGCTCATTGCTACGGCGGAGCGAGGGTCAAATGACCAATGATCAGCCAGACATCCTCAATGTTGGTCCACTCCAAATTAATAAGGATTCGCATGAAGTAAAGACCATTAATGGTGATTTAATTCAATTAACGGCGTTAGAGTTTGGGATTTTATACTTACTAGCTTCTCATCCCAACCGGGTTTTCTCAGCTGACGATATTTTTGAACGGGTTTGGCAACAAGAATCGGTTGTCTCTGCCAAGACCGTAATGGTCCACGTTAGCCACCTGCGCGACAAAATTGAGGCGGCCACGGGCGGTGAAAAGGTTATTGAAACTGTTTGGGGTGTTGGCTATAAAGTTGAAGCACATTAGTATTAATTTAAGACTGGGTTAACCCCAGTCTTTTTAATTGGTAAACCATTGAAAAATGCTATAATAAAGCGTGAATTTAAAAAAGCGGGGAAAATACTTTGAAATTAACGGCACGGGAAAAAGGCGCCCTCTTTTTTGAGGGGATTATCACGGTGGTTTTATTAATCTTAATTAATTTAGCCTTAATCGTGATCATTCAAGATGTGATTCAAGATAATCCAGGAGTCGCCAGCGGAATTTTTATTATAAAAAAATCGTTAAAGATCGGACCATTTCAAGCGCAGATTTGGTCGTATCAACGAATCGTCATTGGGCTCTTTATTGTAATTGATATTTTTGTTGTGTGGTGGCGATTACTTCGGCGTTATCATCAATATCAAATTAACCATATTATTAAAGAACTGCATTACATTGCGCAGGGCCATTTAGATCATCGAATTCCTTTCCGCTTAAAGGGACGAACGCAACACGTTGTAACCAGTGTAAATGCACTTGTAGATAGTGCGGTTCAATCCATGAATGATGAACGGCAAATTGAAAAGTCGAAAGATGAACTAATTACCAACGTTAGTCATGATTTGCGAACGCCATTAACGAGCATCATTGGATACTTACGCTTAATTGAAGACAAGCAATATCATTCTGAAGAGGATATTCTTAAGTATTCGCACATTGCCTATGAAAAAGCTAAGCAAATGAAGAATATGGTGGAAGACCTATTTGAATATACAAAGGTCCAGCAACATGGGGCTCCGGTTAATTTTATGCCAGTTGACTTGGGACAACTGCTGGAACAAGTTTGTGCCAGCTTCGAATTAGAAGGGGAAAATCGCGGAATTGAAGTCAGTTCGCAAACAACTCCCACACCATTAGTGATTGATGGTGATCCCGAAAAACTAGGACGGGTCTTTAGTAATTTAGTGGCCAACGGAATTAAGTATGGTCATGGGGCTAGTTATATCCGTTTGGATGCCATTCAACACGGCGATCAAGTCACCGTAACGGTCGCCAATGATGGTGAGCGAATTCCCGCAGATTCCCTGAGTCACCTGTTTGAACGGTTCTATCGGGTGGAAGCTTCTCGTTCGAAGGCAACGGGAGGAACTGGATTGGGTCTGGCAATCGTGAAAAGTGTGGTTGACCTGCACCATGGTAATGTTGAAGTTCAATCCAATGATAATCAGACGGCGTTTATTGTGACGTTGCCAACTAAACAAGAAAAATCAGGAGCATCGAATGATGAAACACATTAAACAAGTGCTAGTTAGTTTCGTGATCATCTTGGTGACCGTTTGTGGAGCCTGTTTTAATCAACTACCAATTGCGCATGCGGCGACGGTGGATGCCCATGCGGCTTTTGCGGTTGATGCGCAGACTGGCCAGGTTTTATATAACCATAATGGCGATCAGCGATTAGCAGTGGCATCAATGAGTAAGTTACTAACGGTTGCCGTAATTGAAAATGAAATTAGTTCTGGAAAATTAAAGTGGTCAACAAAGGTTAAAATCACGCCGGCAGAAGCTAAGCTGTCAACTGCCAGTGGCTATTCGAACGTTCCTTTGAAAGCTGGCAAGCAATACACAGTTAAACAGTTAACACAAGCGGCCTTGATTAAGTCTGGTGATGCAGCAACCATTGCATTAACACGGGCCCAAGGGCGCAATACGCAGCAATTTGTCCAGCAAATGGGGGCAATGGCTAAACGAATTGGCTTGAGTAACTACCGTCTTTATAACGGTGTCGGTTTAGAAAATGGTGATATGGCCAGTTTTAAGTTACCAAAGACTGCAAAAACCGCGGAAAATCAAATGACTGCTCGGGATGTTGCTAAGGTTGCTCGGTATTTAATTCAAAATTATTCAACAGTGCTGAAAATCACTAAACAACGAACGTTACACTGGGACGGCAAAGATTATCCGAATAGTAATGAAT
The DNA here is from genome assembly GCF_056590915.1 of Limosilactobacillus sp. C0001E2. Classification (NCBI taxonomy): domain Bacteria; kingdom Bacillati; phylum Bacillota; class Bacilli; order Lactobacillales; family Lactobacillaceae; genus Limosilactobacillus; species Limosilactobacillus sp. C0001E2. The sequence goes on from NZ_JBWPXC010000004.1 coordinate 204,529, forward strand.
TATTGCCTGGTAATGCGGCTGCCCCACAAAAGGTTAAAGTTGATGGCCTCAAAACGGGAACTTCTGATAAAGCTGGTCAGTGCCTAGTTTCCACCGGGACTTACCAGGGGCACCGAATTATTACTGTTGTAATGCATGCTAATAATCGTTTCAGCCAAACAAAAGCCCTTTATGAAGAAGTCTTTGCCAATTGGCAACCAGTAACGGAGAAGCAACGACAAACCGTGAGTGTTAGTCATGGACAACGAAAAAATGTTCAAGTCGAAACTAAACATGCGGTGACGGTTTGGCAGCCGCAACATCAACCGGTAAAGGCCCGATTTATCGCAGATGCTCATGTGAAGGATGGGCAGAAGATTAAGGCGCCTCTAAAAAAGAATACCCGAGTTGGTAAATTACGGTACCGTAAATTGACGAATATCAATAATCAACCGCTGCAATTTGGGGTATACCCAACAAATGAGGTTAAGCGGGCAGGCTTATTTGGCTGGTTTGCGAGTCTCTTTTAAAGATTTCCTTAGTAATTAATTTAATGTAAGTGGTTGCATTGATATTAAGTTAAATTTAAATATGATAAACTAATAGGGAATGTGTGTGTTTGGCATGCATGGTCAATCACAATGTAAAATTTGACTTCATTATCTTGGAGGATTGTTCATTGCAACAAAAAGCCCATCAAATTAATCCAGAAAAACAACCTTGGCTGGAAAATCTTGGAATTGCAATGCCATTATGTTTGAGTTACCTCCCAATTGGGGTTGCCTGCGGGATTCTGATTCATGCTGCTGGGATGAACTTTTTACTAATTTTATTAGTATCCATAATGGTTTTTTCTGGTGGTGCGCAATTTATTTTGGCATCATTGTTAGTATTAGATGCACCAGTTTCAAGTATTTTTATGACTTTATTTTTCCTTGAATTGCGGTATGCGCTGTTAGGGTCTAGTTTGTCGAAATACTTCCGTAACGAGTCACAACGGATGGTATTATTATTTTCGGCTTCAATGAATGATGAAAACTATGCCGTTAACTACCTTAAATTTGCGACCGATAAAAATTGGTCCACTCGTGATGCATTAATGGTTGAACATTATTCATTGATCTCATGGGCAAGCGGAAACTTGATTGGTGGATTAATCGGAAGTGCGGTCTCAATTGATTTAACAATTGTTGACTTTGCCTTGACAGCATTGTTTATTTACATGATAGTGATGCAAATTCAAAACAACATTACCTTTTTGATCTGTTTGCTCTCGGTTGTAACGTCATTTTTCTTCCTGTTGCTTACCCGCAATACCATTGGAATCATTCTCTCAACACTGGTCACTTCATTAATTGGGTTTGCAATTGAAAATCGGGTCCGGAAGTATGCTCAGCACCCAGACAAAACGTGGATTTTGGGTAAAATTAAGCGACCGCGGATTACCAAAACCACGGTGGAAGATATGGAAGGGGACAATGCTCCCGATGAAGAACAACAACTCAATTCCGAATTACATGATGGAGATAAATAATGGTTAGTTTAAGCAATAGTCTAGTATTAGCTTCGCTAGTACCTAGTCATCACAATTTGACATACCACCTGATCGTCATTGTCCTTTCGGCATTAGCGGCGTTTATTCCTCGGTACTTTCCGATGCGGTTCTTTACTAACCGTAAAATTCCGGAATGGTTTAACGAATGGATGAAGTACGTTCCCGTCAGTTTATTTACGGCATTGGTGGTTAAAGGGATTTTTGTTGATTCCAAATACCATTTAATTGTGGACAAGCTTCACCTCTTTGGCAATACGATTATAGTATATGGCCTCGCGAGTTATTTAATCGCTGCAGTTTGTGTTGGCTTGGTAGCATACTTTACACGTTCCATGCTTTCGTCGGTAATTGTAGGTTTAGGAGTAGTATGGTTATTGTCGATCACGATTGGCGTTTAATAAGATTTTTAGCTGGGGATGACTCCAGCTTTTTTCGTATGGAGAGGATGGCTTGAAAATGAAAAAAGTATATTTGATTCATGGAACATCAACTCGGGATGATGACTGGTTCCCGTGGTTAGAACAGGCGGTATCACCAGCAATTCAATTAGAGCGGTTGTGGTTACCAGAACCTTTTAACCCAGATGTTCAGGCGTGGGATCGGGCAATTGATGATCAGATTACCAAGGACGATGATTTAACGATTGTTGCCCATAGCCTAGGATGTATTGCTGCACTGCGCTTTATACAACGTCAGTCACTGCATAATGTCCGGTTAATTTTGGTGGGGGGGGCGTTCGCACAGCCACTACCTAGTTATCCAGAATTAGACGATTTTATGAAACCAGCGATTGATTTAAAAAAGTTACAGGACAAAGTTAGTCAAGCGGTGGTTATTACGGCACAAAACGACCCAATTGCTCCATACCAGTACAGCGTAGCAGTAGCTAATCAATTGGGAGCAAAGTTAATTTTGCGGCCAACTGGTGGGCACTTTTTAACGGCGGATGGCTTTCGTGAATTTCCGTTAGTGAAGACAGAACTAGAAAAGATGGTATAAAGAAATTCAAATCGGTCGATATACAAAAAGGGAGCGTGACAGAAGTCATTTATGACTTCGTTTTCACGCCCCCGCAAGCACAAATAGGCCTCCAGAGTTCGGCTTTGCCGAGCACTGGAGGCCATTTGTGTACTGCGCTGTTCGCTTTTTATTAAAGTAATCGGGTTTGTGTCACAGCCCCTTTTTAATTATTGTGATTACTTTTCATTGAGCATGTAGTCACGAGTCATTGGTAGGTTCTTTCCAGAAGCACCCTTCGTAATCAGGTATTGGATAACATCAATGTTGCCAGATTCAAATGAAGCGGCACAGGCTTGTAGGTATAAGTCCCACATCCGCGTGAACCGGTCGCCCATCATTTGGGTGATTTGGTCACGATGTGCATTGAAGTTTTGATCCCAAATCTCTAGTGTGCGTTGGTAGTGACGACGAAGCATTTCAATATCCGCAATTTGCAGATGGTTTTCTTCAATATGATCAACCATTTCTGCTAATCCAGGAACATAGCCACCTGGGAAAATGTACTTATTGATCCAACCGTTATAAGCACCACCTTGCTGACGGGTAATTCCGTGAATTAAGGCGACCCCGTCATCAGCTAAGTACTTAGCCACGTCTTTAAAGCAAATGCCTAGATTTTCTTTTTCAACGTGTTCAAACATCCCAACGGAAGTGATGTAATCCCATTGCCGATCACCTAATTCACGGTAGTCAATGAGCTTTACTTCTGCGACGTTGCTAAGCCCTTCATCATTGATCTTCTTTTGGACAAGTTGATATTGTTCTTCACTCAACGTTACCCCAGTGACCTTCAAACCATATTCTTTGGCTGCCGTAAGCATTAATGTTCCCCAACCACAACCAATATCCAGGAGGTTTTTACCTGGTTTTGGATCTAATTTTTGCAAAATGTGGTGGACCTTGGCAATTTGAGCTGCTTTGAGGTCATCATGATTACCATTGGTGAAGTAAGCACAGGAGTAAGTTAAGGTGTCATCCAGCCAGAGACGGTAGAAATCATTTCCCACGTCATAATGGCTTTGAACATCATCTTCGCTTTGCTTTTCGCTGTGGCCTTGCTTAGGCAAGAATTTCCGGAACTTTGAACTCCGCATGAAGCTATCAGCACTTTCGTAAGCAGATTCAATTAATTTTTGAATGCTGCCATCGATCTCAATTTTGTGATCCATATAAGCTTCACCAAGAGCAATGGAGGCGTTCCGCGTAATTTCTCGAATTGGGATTTTTTCCTTAAACGTGATGGTAACTTCCGGTTCACCATCACCATAGGTAACGCTCTTACCATCCCAGAAGACGATTTTAACTGGAATCGTGAATGAGCGACTTAAGAGTTGTTTGTAGAACGTCTTTTCTAACATGTGTGGGTTTCCTTCTTTCTTATATTAAACAAGTAACTATTATACACTTTGAAAATCAGTTCGTGTTTAATCAATTCGTCATGATTGTTTTGCTTTGGTCGTGCGCTGTTGCGATTGATCGCGAATAATTCGATAAAGGGCGGCAAATAGGGGAACGGTAAACATCATGCCAATGATTCCAGAAACACCACCCCCCGACCATTACGGCAACAAATACCCACACACTTGGTAGGTCAATGGCCTTACCGACCACAATTGGATAGGTAATACGGTTGTCGAGTTGTTGCAGAATGATAATGAAAATTAGAAAAATGAGGGCCTTAACTGGGGAAATAGCAAAGATGATAATAACACCGACCGAAGCTCCTAAGATAGCGCCAATAATGGGGATCAGCGCAGTAACGGTAGTGACTGCACCCATCATATACGCGTACGGTAACCGAAGAATTGTCATACCAATGAAGCAACAGATTCCCAGGATCGCAGCATCTTTACATTGACCGCTAATGTAGCTGCTAAAACTATTATCGAAAACGCGAATTACGTACATAATCTGATTTTTAGCTCGAGGAAGCCAAAAATCCATTAATTTATAGAATTGCCGTCGTAACATTTTTTTGAAAATCAAGAGGTAGACAGAGAAGAAGATAGCGATGATTGTAGTAGTCCCAAAGGAAATGATTTTGGTGGCGGTATGGCGAACTATTTTGAAGGTTCCACCCACGCCAACTGAAGCCTGTTTAAAAAAAGCGGACCAATTGATTTTACTTGGATCAAGGTACTTAAATGAATGGTTTGATAAATAGGTAATGGACTTTTCGATTATTCGACTATGGTGAGCCAACAGTAACTTGATACAAGCAATCACTTCAGGAATTACTAACCATAAAACTGCTGAAAGAATCACAATAATTGAAATGTAGGATAGTGTGATGCAGATTCCTCGTTTCAATTTCCGGGCACTGGGAGTGGGGAAAATCTTTTCGTACAAGTGCTCCCACTGGTTGAGCAAAATGTTAATGATATAGGCAAGTACCGCACCAGCAATTAAGGGAATTGTTGCATGACCGACATTACCAATAAATTTGGCGACACTTGGCCAATAAGTAATGGCTAAGTATAAAGCAAATAGGGTTATAAATATTCTTAAATAGCGGCGGTCAAAAAACTCTTTGTTCACGACTAGTTCCTCCAGTTTCAATCAATAACTTTATTTTACACGTTATCAGGAGTGAACGGAAAACTTTCGTTCATGAGTTGATTTTTGTTAAAATTGGGGTAATTGATAAAAAGAAGGTTATAGATAGATGGAAAATGCATGGGCAAAATTTACCAGCAACGTTCATTTGCACCGGACGGTGGTTTTATTAATGCTGATTGCAGTGCTGTACGTTGCGCGGGGCATGATGAACACGATTTTACTAACGTTCATTTTTACTTATCTAATTGTTCATTGGGTCCGGCTGGTCCAACGGTGGATTCCAAAATTACCAGTAACAGTTATTGTATTAGTAACGTATATTCTCCTGATATGGGGGATTTATTATGTGGTAACGGATTATCTCCCCATGATTATTAATGAACTGGTCAAAATGGTGGATTCACTAATTAAATTTTATCAGGGTGACGATATGAAATGGTTAATGCGCTATGTTAATCGTTACGTCAGCACGGCCACTATTATTGAACAAGCAAAACATGGAATGAGTTTTGCGGTTGACACCTTAACGCGAATTGGAACACTGACCATTTCACTTTTTATGTCGTTAATTTTAAGTTTCTTCTATACGATCGAACTGAAACAAATGAATGAATTCTCACATCAATTTTTAGAAACCAAGTATTTAAACTGGTTGTTTGGCGATATTTATTACTTTGGTAAGACGTTTGTGAATACTTTTGGGGTGGTTTTGGAAGCCCAATTTTTCATTGCCATCTGTAACACAGCGTTAACGATGATCTGTCTATCATTTATGAAGATGCCCCAGATTTTTGCGTTAGGTTTGATGGTTTTCATCCTGAGCCTGGTTCCGGTGGCTGGAGTAATCATTTCATTAATTCCGCTCTGCTTAGTTGGCTACCAATCTGGCGGAATTCGGGACGTTATCTACATTATTATTATGATCATGGTTATTCATGCGCTGGAAGCGTACGTTTTAAATCCGAAATTTATGTCTAGTCGGACCGAATTGCCAATTTTCTATACATTTGTCGTGCTATTGGTAGCCGGACATTTATGGGGCACTTGGGGACTGATTGTTGGGGTACCAGTCTTTACCTTCTTACTAGATGTTTTCGAAGTAAAATCGGTTCAACGACATCGGGGCCCACGGCCAATTCGAGAATAAGTATTTACATTTTCGTTAGAATCAACTATTCTAATTATATATTTATGAACTATTGATGGTTATAAGCAATTGATAGTTCTTGTTTTTAGGGGTTTGTTTTAAGGAGGACCAATTAATGTTAACAGATATTGAAATTGCCGATCGTGCTGAAATGGAACCCATTACGGAAATTGCTGCCAAAATTGGTTTAAGTGAAGACGATATTGAACAATATGGTAAGTACAAAGCAAAATTGCAGTTGCCGCTAAAAAAGGATGCTAATAAGAAACATCGGTTGGTCCTCGTGACTTCTATTAATCCAACTCCTGCCGGCGAAGGTAAATCCACAGTGTTGGTCGGCCTGGGCGATGCAATGAATAAGTTAAACCACCAAACGATTATTGCAATGCGGGAACCATCTATGGGACCGGTCTTCGGTATTAAAGGCGGGGCCACCGGTGGCGGTTTTAGCCAGGTCGTCCCAATGGAAGATATTAACCTACACTTTACAGGTGACTTGCACGCACTCACGAGTGCTAACAATACCTTAGCTGCCCTCGTTGATAACTACATCATGCGGGATAACGAATTGAATCTGGACCCCCGGCGGATTATTTGGAAACGAGTTGAAGACGTTAACGACCGTGCTTTACGAAACGTGGTAACGGGCCTTGGCGGAGTCATGCAAGGGATTCCCCGGGAAACGGGCTTTGATATTACTGCAGCTTCTGAATTAATGGCCATTTTGTGTCTGTCGACTGATTTGATGGATTTGAAACGGCGGGTTGGACGAATCGTGGTTGGTTATACTCGGGATAAGGAACCAGTAACCGTCAGTCAGCTGGGCTTTGAAGATGCAATTACAATCTTGCTGAAGGATGCGATTAAGCCGAACCTTGTCCAAACGTTGGCTCATACACCAACCATTATCCATGGAGGACCGTTTGCCAATATTGCACACGGATGCAACTCAGTTTTGGCTACTCAAGCGGCAATGAACCTAGCGGACTACACAGTTACTGAATCAGGATTTGGTGCCGACCTTGGTGCAGAAAAGTTTCTTGATATTAAACGGCGGGTCTTAGGCAAGACGCCAGATGCAATGGTGATTGTAGCTACCGTACGGGCGCTGGAATATAATGGTGGTGCCCAACTGGCTAGTTTGAAGGATGAAAATCTTCCAGAACTAAAGAAGGGAATGGCAAACTTAAATCGGCATATCAAGAATATGCAACGGTTTGGGATTCCACTGGTAGTCGCAATTAATCATTTTGTAACTGATACAGATGCTGAAATTAAGGCGATTGAAGACAACTGTAAGCAACTTGGTGTGAACGTGGTGGTTACTGATGCATGGGCTAAGGGCGGGGATGGTGCCCTCGACCTAGCTAAGGAAGTGGTTAAGCTGGCCGATCAACCAAGTACGTTCCATGAACTTTATGACTTAGATCAAACTCCGGAAGAAAAGATTCGGACGATTGCTACGCAGGTATATGGCGCTAAGAACGTCGTGTTCAGCAAGAAGGCTCAAAAGCAACTCAAACAATTTACTGATTTGGGCTGGAACAAGCTTCCTGTCTGCATTGCGAAAACGCAATACTCATTTACTGATGATCAAACACAATTGGGGGCACCAACGAACTTTACGTTCCATATTCGAGAACTGGTTCCAAAACTGGGAGCAGGGTTCATTGTGGCCTTATCCGGCAACATGATGACAATGCCGGGACTAGCAAAGACTCCAGCAGCCGTCAACATGACAATTGATGAAAATGGGACAATTACTGGGTTATTCTAAGGTGAATAATTCGATAATTGTAAAAAAGCATAGAATGTCGTAATGATATTCTATGCTTTTTATTTATATACGAACTATAATTTAACAATTAACTATATTGTTCTTGTTTTATTTCGATAAGTTTGGTACCCTAAAGGAAATCTAAGGAGGGAATAACTAATGAGTAAAGTTAGTGTTGTGATGGGCAGTAAATCTGACTGGCCAACGGTTAAGAAAGCCTGCTTGATTTTAGATCAATTTGGGGTTGACTATGACAAACAAGTGATTTCTGCACACCGGATGCCAAATGAAATGTTCGCTTTTGCGCAAAACGCAGTAAAAAATGACACCGCGGTTATTATTGCTTGTGCAGGAGGGGCCGCTCACCTTCCGGGGATGATTGCGGCTAATACACCATTGCCCGTGATTGGCATTCCTGGCCAAACAAAGGCTTTGGGCGGGGTGGACTCACTACTTTCGATTGTCCAGATGCCGGCAGGAATTCCGGTGGCGACCACGGCAATTGGAGATGCGGGAGCCAAGAACGCAGCTTTATTAGCGCTCCAAATTTTAGGAATTACTAATTCAAAGATTCAACAACAGATCGTTCAGTATGGGCAACGGATGCATGATGAAGCAAAAGAAAGCGGGAATTATCTTGACTAACTTTATTCAACCGGGATCAACCACTGGGGTTATTGGCGGTGGTCAATTGGGCCAAATGCTGGCTTTAGATGCAAAACAAACAGGAATGAAAGTCATTATTTTGGACCCAACGCCACACTGTCCAGCTGGCCAAGTCGCTGATGAACAAATTATTGCCCCTTATGAAGACGTCGCAGCAATTCAAGAACTTGCCCAACGGGCGGATGTTTTAACCTATGAATTTGAAAACGTTGATTTAAAGGCCTTAGAAGATGTGGCAAATCATTCGTATGTTCCACAGGGAACAAATTTGCTATCCATTACTAAGGATCGTATTCGGGAAAAGACCTTTTTGCATCAAGCAGGGTTGAAAACGGCGCCTTTTCAGTCTGTTCATAATTCTCAAGAACTGGAAAATGCAGTGGCAAACATTGGTTACCCAAGTGTCTTGAAAACGTGTGAAGGCGGTTATGATGGTCATGGACAAGTAGTTTTGCATCAAGCAGCCGACATAACAAAATGTGCGGATATCTTAAAGACCCAAAATTGTATTTTAGAAGGCTGGGTTCCTTTTAGAATGGAATGTTCTGTAATGGTGGCTCGTAATGAATTGGGAGAGATCACCACGTTTCCGGTAGCCGAAAACATTCATCATAATGAAATTCTGCACATCAGTATCGTTCCGGCTCGGATTTCACCAGCATTGCAAAGACAAGCGCAACAGATGTCAGAACAAATTGCGAAGGCAATTAATTTACGGGGAATTTTAGGAGTGGAGATGTTTGTTGGGCAGGACGACCAGATTTACATCAATGAATTAGCACCACGCCCGCATAATTCTGGTCACTATTCGATCGAGGCATGTAACTTCTCCCAGTTTGCCATTCATAATCGAGCGATTTGCAATTGGCCGCTACCACAAATTAGACTTTTGCAGCCTGTAGTAATGGTGAATGTACTGGGACAACACGTTGCAAAAGTCCGTCAGCAAATCACTCAACACCCTACTTGGCATTTTCATGATTATGGAAAAGCAGAAATTCGTCATAACCGAAAAATGGGTCACGTAACGATTTTGACAGATGACGTTGAACAAACCCTCCATGAAGTGGATGCCAGTGAAATTTGGCAGAAATAGTTTTCCAAATTAATTCAAATCATTATAGAATAGAACTATTGAGAAAAAGAAAGGATTTTAAACCCATGATTGATCGTTATACTAGTCCAGAAATGAAGCATATTTGGAGTGACCAGACTAAATACCAATGCTGGTTGGAAGTTGAAATTGCTGCAGATGAAGCCTGGAGTAAACTGGGCCACATTCCAGCTGAAGATGTAGAAAAAATTAAGCAAAATGCGAAGTTTACGGTTGAGGGGATTAACGAGATTGAAGCAGTAACTCACCACGACGTGATTGCCTTTACGCGGGATGTTTCTAAGTCGTTGGGACCTGAACGGAAATGGGTTCATTATGGAATGACGAGTACCGACGTTGTTGATACTGCGCAGGGTTACCGTTTAAAAAAGGCGAATGATTTATTACGCCAAGATATTGAAGACTTTATGCAAGTCTTAAAAGAGATGACGAAAAAATATAAGTACACGGTCTGCATGGGTCGAACTCACGGGGTCCATGCTGAACCAACCACGTTCGGTTTGAAGGCTGCCCGTTGGTATTCAGAAATGAAGCGTAATCGACAGCGGTTTGATGAAGCTGCTAAAGGGGTGGAAGCTGGTAAAATTTCTGGAGCAGTCGGCACTTTTGCGGAAATTGATCCATTTGTGGAAGAATACGTTTGCAAAAAACTAGGTATTCGTCCGCAGGAAATTTCAACCCAAGTCTTACCACGGGATTTACATGCTGCTTATGTTGCCGCGATTGCGCTCGTTGGGACCAGTCTGGAAGAGATGGCTACCGAAATTCGTTCTTTGCAACGGACGGAAATCCATGAAGTTGAAGAACACTTTGCCAAGGGGCAAAAGGGTTCTTCTGCAATGCCGCATAAGCGGAACCCGATTGGCTCAGAAAATATTTGCGGTTGTGCACGGATGCTGCGGGGATACATGGTGCCAGCCTATGAAGACGTTTCATTATGGCACGAACGAGATATTTCACACTCAAGTGCTGAACGAATGATTTTGCCCGATGCGACCTCGTTATTGGATTATATGCTGAAGCGCTTTGGTCGGATTTTAAAGAATTTAGATGTCTTTCCAGAAACAATGAAGAAGAATATGGATAAGACGCTCGGCTTGATTTATTCTGGACGGGTTTTGTTAAAGTTAGTTAATTCAGGAATGACCCGGGAAGCGGCATATGATTTGATTCAACCATACACCGCTAAGTGCTGGGCTGAACAAATTCCGTTCCGGCCATTGCTAGAAGCTGATCCAACAATCCAAAAGCAATTAACCAAGGAAGACTTGGATGATGCATTTGACTATCATTGGCACCTACGCCATGTTGATGATATCTACAAACGGGTTGGGTTAGATTAAAAAACGTAGTGTTTTGTAATACCTCTTCGAAACTGTTAGGAGTAACCTAGCAACTTCGAGGGTTTTTTTGTGATGAAAATTTGCAGCTTCTCATAATCTGTTTAATAATTTAATTATTAAAAGGACAGGTGAGCAGGTTCCGGTTGACGGGGTCGTAGTGGAAGGAATTAGCTCAGTTGATGAGTCTACGCTCACTGGAGAATCCCTACCGGTTAATAAACGTTGTGGCGAAGAATTGCTGTCTGGTTCATTGAATGGTGATGGTCGGTTAGTGATGAAGGTTCAGCGTCGCGCGGCCGATAGTCAGTATCAACAATTAGTTGCATTGATTGAACAATCCGATCAACAACCGGCCCATTTTGTGCGTTTAGCTGATCGTTATGCGCTCCCCTTTACGCTTATTTCGTATCTTATTGCGGGCATCGCATGGTGGGTGGCAAAAGATCCAATTCGATTTGCTCAAGTTTTAGTTGTGGCATCACCGTGCCCGTTAATTTTAGCGGCACCGGTGGCTTTTGTTTCCGGAATGAGTCGGAGTTCCACGAATGGGATTGTAGTGAAGACAGGGGACGTGATCGAAAAATTGGCAACGATTCGTTCGGCTGCCTTTGATAAGACCGGTACATTAACGCACGGGAACTTAATGGTCAGTGCAGTGGTCCCGCATGGCGAAACTTCTGCCCAGCAGTTGCTCCAGATTACCGCAAGTGCGGAACAAGATTCTAACCACGTATTAGCGCAATCCGTAGTGCAAGCCGCTCGTCAGCAATCAATTTCTTTATTACAACCAACTATAATGCACGAAACTACGGCTCAGGGAATTGAAGCAACGATTAATCAGCAGAAAGTCAAGGTCGGACGCAGGACCTTTGTCGATCCTGGTAATCAAATTACAGCCGCTGAAGTAACTGCTATTTACGTGATGGTGGATGGCCACTATTGGGGTCATATTGAATTTCAAGACCAGCTTCGCAATGAAACACCGCAGGTAATTAGCAAACTACGGGACTGTGGTGTTCAAACGATTATGATGTTGACTGGCGATCAAGAGCGAATCGCCCAACGTATTGCAAGCAAAATTGGTATTACGCAAGTCTTTGCGGGATTATTGCCAGAACAAAAGGTCATGCATCTGCAACAGCTTCCTGATCAGAAACGGCCAAGCATGATGGTTGGTGATGGTGTGAATGATGCGCCAGTATTGAAAGTGGCTGATGTTGGGGTTGCCATGGGTGCACGTGGTTCGACCGCTGCTAGTGAATCAGCCGACGTGGTGATTCTAGCGGATGATTTACGCAAAGTGGCGAATGCCGTTGTGATTGCTCAAGACACATTACGGATTGCTAAACATGCCGTTTGGATTGGAATTGCGGTGTGTGTGATTCTGATGCTAATTTGTAGCACTGGGGTGGTACCAACGATTATTGGGGCCTTTTTGCAAGAAGTTGTTGATACAGTTTGCATCTTATGGGGTCTTCGGGCACGTCATGATTTTAAAAATCTAATGTAAATAAAATAACCAACTAGCTGAACAATGATTGGCTAGTTGGTTTTTAATTTTGGCATTTTGGTAAATAACGAACAATAACAAACAAATAAAATTAAAAGTTTGGATATTTGTTGACAGATTTACAATCAATTGATATGCTCATGATGTTTAATAACGAACTTAGATAGTTATTAGTTTTATAAAGTTCGTGTTTTATTCAAAAAGGAGCGATTTTATCCATGGGTGAACTGTTATATTCTGGAAAAGCAAAACAAATGTGGACGACGGAGGATCCGAATTTATTACGCGTTGTCTACCTTGACCAAGCAACTATGTTGAATGGCAAACGAAAAGACCATTTTGTTGGTAAAGGTACAGCTGCCAATGATATTTCAACGCTAGTTTTTGAATATCTGATCCGCAAAGGAATTCCAACGCACTTTGTAAAACGGCTTTCGCCAACGGAAGAATTAGTAAAAAAGTGTGAAATGATTCGATTAGAATTTGTTACCAGAAATATTGTTGCAGGGCATTTTGCCTCACGTTTCGGGTTAAAAGAAGGAACGCCATTAGCCCAACCAGTTGAAGAAACATTTTATAAGAGTGATGAACTAGATGATCCCTTTGCTAACGAATCAGATGCGATTGCCATTCAAGTATGCACGGCGAAGGAATATCAACAATGTTGGGAGTTAGCGCGGCGGTGTAATGTGCTATTGACTGCGCTTTTTGCAAAGGCAGGGATGAAATTAGTTGATTTTAAGCTTGAGTTTGGCAAGTTGGCAGACGGCACTTTGGTTCTCGCAGATGAATTTTCACCAGATAATTGTCGACTGTGGGATCGTGAAACGAATGTCCACCTGGATAAGGATGTTTTCCGGAAGAATCTGGGAGATATTACGACAACTTATGATGAAGTATATGGACGTTTGCAAAAGGCAGTCATGGAGGAAAATGATGATTAAAGTTCGAGTTTTCGTCACCTATAAACAATCAGTTTTTGATCCCCAAGGGGATACGATTGCTAAGACCGTTCATGCCATTGGTCATTCTGAAGTTGAATATGTTCAGGTTGGTAAGTTTTTTGACTTGAGCTTAAAAACCACCCCAGACCAAGTGGCAACGGTCATTAAAGACATTGCGACGAACTTATTGGTGAATTTCAATATGGAAACTTACACTTACCAAGTGCTGGAGGGCTAGTTATGAAGATTGCGGTCATTGTCTTTCCTGGTTCTAACTGTGATGTTGATATTTATGAAGCGCTGGCGACCGTTTGCCACGCTGATGTCCAATACGTTTCCCATCGTGAAAAAAGTCTGGCCGGTTTTGATGCGGTGATGCTGCCAGGGGGCTTTTCATATGGTGACTACCTGCGGGCGGGAGCGCTAGCACGGTTTACAAACATTATGCCGGCAATTATTCAGATGGCCAACGAAGGGAAACCAGTCTTTGGGACTTGCAATGGATTTCAAATCTTAACTGAAGCTGGACTATTGCCAGGAGCTTTAAAACACAACAATAGTCAGCAATTTATTTGCAAAACGGTTCCGTTAGAGGTGGTAAATAATCAGACATTGTTTACCACTGAATATCAGGCGCATGAACGAATTGCGTTACCGATTGCCCATGCTGATGGATGTTATGTTGCCAGCAAGGATACACTCGACCAGTTAGAACAAAATCACCAAGTGGTCTTTCGGTACGCAGCTGAGAATCCGAACGGCTCTTTGAGAAATATTGCTGGGATTACAAATCAGCGAGGAAATGTCTTAGGGATGATGCCACATCCAGAACGGGCGGTGGAAGCCCTGCTAGGAAATACAGCTGGGCGGCGTCTCTTTGAATCACTGTTAACAAATGGCACCGTAAAAGCATAGTGAGGGAAAACGATGAAGCAAGCAATGACACCAGAAGAAATTAAAAAGCAAAAGCCTTACCTTGATTGGAGTTTGACGGAAAAGGAATATAACTATATTGCCGATCGACTATTAGGCCGTTTACCAAACTATACGGAAACTGGATTGTTTGCGGCGATGTGGAGTGAACATTGTTCTTATAAAAAATCAAAGCCGGTTTTACGACTTCTGCCGAATAAAAACGCACGGGTTTTGCAAGGCCCGGGTGAAGGTGCGGGAGTAGTCGATATTGATGATGGACAGGCAGTCGTTTTTAAGGCGGAAAGCCATAACCACCCGACGACTGTCGAACCTTATCAGGGTGCCGCAACCGGGGTGGGCGGAATTCTCCGGGATATTTTTAGCATGGGGGCTCGACCAATCGCGTCGCTGGATTCGCTACATTTTGGTGAATTAACAGATCCTCAAATGCGGATGAAAGTGGCACAGACAGTTAAAGGCATTGGTGACTATGGAAATTGTATGGGAATTCCCACAGTGGCCGGTGAAACAACGTTTGATCCATGCTATCAAGGTAATATTTTATGTAACGCTATGAGTGTTGGTTTGATGAATCAAAAAGATCTCCAGCAAGGGAAGGCCGCCGGAATTGGCAACGCGGTGATGTATGTTGGTGCCAAAACCGGACGTGATGGGATTCACGGAGCCACCTTTGCTTCTGCAGACTTTTCTGATGAGAACGCGACGCAACGTTCCGCCGTTCAAGTCGGTGATCCGTTTATGGAAAAACTGCTGATGGAGGCGTGTCTGGAATTAATTCAAAAGCATGCTGATTGGCTAGTTGGAATCCAAGATATGGGAGCTGCCGGAATTGTCTCCTCCAGTGCTGAAATGGCAAGTGAAGGTCAAAGTGGTATGAAATTGAATCTGGATTTAGTACCACAACGAGAAACGGGAATGTCCGCGTATGAAATTATGCTGAGCGAATCTCAAGAACGGATGCTGCTTTGTGTAGTGAAAGGCCATGAAAAAGATGTTCGAGAAATTTTTCACCGGTATGATCTGGATGCGGTCACGATTGGACGGATTATCGAAGGCCACGATTACATTCTCGAACATGACGGTGAAGAGGTTTGTCACATTCCGGTATCAACGTTAACGGATGATGTTTTAGAAGAACCAAGTACTGAACGGGAACCGCAACGTTTGCAAACAGCTCGAGAAGTACCAGCTTGGCAGCCAATTGTGAATGAACCGGGACGAGTGCTTCGCCAACTGCTGCAACAAGCAACGATTGCCAGTGATGAAGCTTTAACGCAACAGTATGATACTCAGGTTCGAACGTCAACAGTGGCTGGCCCGGGTAGTGATGCTGGTGTGATTCGGATTCGTGGCTACCATAAAGGTTTAGCAATGACGACTGATGGGAATGGCCGTTTTGTTTACTTGGACCCTGAAATCGGTGGACAAATGGCAGTTACTGAGGCATATCTCAATATTGTGGCGAGTGGTGCGGAACCATTGGCAATTACCGACTGCCTTAATTATGGTGACCCTAATGATCCGGAGATCTTCTGGGAATTGCATCATTCGATTGAAGGGATGGCGACTGCGTGCCGCATTTTTGATACTCCGGTCATTTCAGGAAATGTTTCTCTTTATAACGAGAACAATGGTCGAGCAATTTATCCAACCCCGATGGTGGGCATGGTGGGTTTAATTAAAAATCTTGATCACGTGATTTCGTCATTTGCTACCCATGCCGGAGATGATGTTTACCTCATTGGTCAAACTGGTAATGATTATGCTGGGTCAGAACTGCAAAAATTAATGACGGGGCAAATATCCGGCACACTATCAAAAGTCAACTTACAAAGAATCCAGGAATATTGTGGGCGCCTGCATTCTGAAATGGTGACCGGTCACGTAACTGCTGCACATGATGTTAGTGAAGGTGGTCTTGGCGTCGCATTTGCTGAAATGTTATTTGCTGATGAGACCGGAATGAATTTAGATTTACGTGATCTCACCGCTACGCAATTGTTCAGCGAAACCGCGGGACGAATGATAGTGACGGTACCATCAACTTTTAAAACGGAATTTGAAAACGCAATGGGGAATGATGCCCGTTGGGTTGGAACGGTTACTAACACCCATTGGTTAGAAGGACACCTGCAGGACGCGGATTTCAACGAAGACTTGGTGGAACTAAAGAGAGAATATAAGGAGGCGCTCCCGTGCCAGCTGAAGTTAAAGGATTAAATGAAGAGTGTGGTGTCTTTGGCGTTTTTGGCGCACCACATGCGAATCAACTAACCTACCTGGGTCTACATACTTTGCAGCATCGTGGACAGGAAGGTGCGGGCATTGTGACAACTGATCATGAGGAAATGTATCAGCATCGTGACCGCGGACTTTTGGCCCAGGTTTTTAAAAATCAAGCGGATCTGGAAGGATTGCTTGGCGATACTGCAATTGGTCATGTGCGTTACGGAACGGCCGGACGCGATGCCATCCAAAATGTTCAGCCATTTCTCTTTCGCTTTCATGATGGCGATGTGGCGCTAGCCCATAATGGTAACTTAACGAATGCAGTCACATTACGTCGCCAGCTCGAAGATGAAGGGGCTGTTTTTCAATCAGACTCGGATACGGAAATTCTCATTCACTTGGTGCGTAAGCACATTAAGGATGGTTTTATCCCGGCCCTGAAGCAAAGCTTGAACGAAGTCAAAGGTGGTTTTGCATTTTTGCTGTTACAAAAGGATCGCTTAATTGCTGCTTTAGATCCGAATGGGATTCGTCCATTATGCATTGGCCAGCTCGCGAACGGTGCTTACGTGGTGGCAAGTGAATCTTGTGCACTGGATATCGTAAACGCCCAATTTGTACGGGATGTTCAACCGGGTGAACTATTGATTATTGATCGTGATGGTTTACACGAAGACCGGTATACGGATAACACGCAATTAGCGATCTGTTCAATGGAATACATCTACTTTGCGCGTCCCGACTCAATTATTCATGGGGTGACGGTGCATAACGCTCGTAAACGAATGGGTAAGTTGTTGGCACGTGAACATCCTGTTAAAGCAGATATGGTAATTGGGGTGCCAAATTCATCCCTTTCTGCGGCGAGTGGCTATGCTGAAGAGATTGGCCTTCCATATGAAATGGGACTAATTAAAAGTCAGTATGTTGCGCGCACTTTTATCCAACCCACTCAGGCGTTGCGGGAACGCGGGGTCCATATGAAACTGTCGGCGGTACGGGGCGTGGTCCAAGGACGGCGCATTGCGGTTGTGGACGATTCCATCGTTCGTGGAACCACATCGCGACAAATTGTGCAGATGTTACGAGCCGCTGGTGCCAAGGAAGTTCATATGCTGATTGCTTCCCCACCATTTAAATTTCCGTGCTTTTACGGGATTGATGTCTCCACGCGGGCAGAATTAATCGCTGCCCACTTTAGTGTCGAAGAAATGCGTCGACAAATTGGTGCTGATTCACTGAGTTTCTTATCGGTGCCCAATTTAATTCAAGCAATCAATGTACCAGATGCAGGGACGGCACCTTATGGCGGACTGACCGTTGCCTATTTCAATGGTGACTATCCAACGCCACTTTACGATTATGAAGCTAAATACCTAGCTTCGTTGAATAAGCAGGAACGCCGTGAACGAAGGGAGAGAGAAGCGTGAGTCGTTACGAAGAAGCTGGTGTGAATATTGAAGCGGGTTACGAATTAGTGAACCGGATTAAAGAAACGGTTAATAGCACCCATCGCCAGGGAATGATGACTGGAATTGGAAGTTTTGGCGGAATGTTTGATTTAGGTGAACTAAAATTTCGCCACCCGATTTTGATTTCTGGCACCGACGGGGTCGGCACTAAGTTACTGATTGCCCAGCAAATGAATCGACATCATACGATTGGTATTGACGTAGTTGCCATGTGCGTAAATGATGTTTTGGCTCAGGGGGCTGAACCCTTGTACTTTTTGGATTACATTGCAACTGGCCATAATGATCCTGCTAAAATGGCGCAAATTGTTGAAGGAGTAGCGACCGGTTGTCAGCAAGCAAACGCAGCATTGGTTAGCGGGGAAACTGCAGAAATGCCGGATATGTATTCTGAAGATGAGTATGATTTAGCAGGAACGGTTACTGGTGTGGTGGAAAAGGATGCCCTACTAACTAGTGCCAATCCAGAAGCAGGCGACATTTTGGTTGGGTTACCTTCCAGCGGGCTTCATTCAAACGGTTTTTCACTCGTGCGTCAGATTCTCTTTAAAGACCATCAGGTTCAATTGAATGATCAACCAGAAATTCTGGGTGGTGAAACGGTGGGAACGACGTTACTGACTCCAACCAAAATCTATGTTCAAGCAGTTTTACCATTACTCAAAGACCATTTAATTCGTGGAATCAGCCATATTACCGGTGGCGGTCTTCCCGAAAATGTGCCACGAATGATTGGTGATGCTTTACAAGCGCGGATTGATCCGCAATGTTGGCCGCGATTACCTATTTTTAACTATTTAAAGCAACTGGGGCAGTTGGCGGATGACGATTGCTGGAAGACCTTCAATATGGGAATTGGGATGGTACTAGCGGTTGCTCCTGAAAATGTTGAATTAGTTCAGAACCGCCTTGCTGAAGCTGGCGAACGCAGTTATCAAATCGGTCGTTTGATAAAGCGGCCCCAAGGCAGTACCAAGATTGAGATTAAGTGAGGTTGGACGATGAGAGTGGCAATTTTTGCTTCCGGAAACGGAACTAATTTTGAAGTATTAACCAAACAATTTCAAAACCACCAGTTGGCCGGCAATGTTGTGTTGCTATTTTGTGATCATCCTGACGCTTATGTGATGAAAAGGGCACAACGTTTGAATGTCCCAGCATTTAGTTGGACGGTTAAAGAAGCTGGTGGAAAAGAAGCCTATGAAAAGCGGCTTTTAAAGTTATTACAGACGCAAAAAATTGATTTAATTTTATTAGCTGGTTACTTGCGAATGGTGGGTGCGACGATTTTGGATCAGTATGAGGGACGCATCATTAATTTACACCCCGCATGGTTACCGGAGTATCCTGGCTTACATTCGATTGAACGGGCGTACCGCGATCAAGTATCTGCAACTGGCGTGACCGTCCACTTTATTGACCGCGGCTTGGATACGGGACCGATTATCATGCAAGAGCGGGTGCCAATCCATTCAGATGATTCACTAGCCGAACTCGAAAAACGGGTGCACGAAGTGGAACATCGTCTGTATCCCCAAGCAGTTAAGCAGGTTGTAAGTCAATTAACAACAAAGGAGTAGATTACCAATGAAGCGTGCCTTAGTAAGTGTTTCTGACAAGATAAATTTAGTACCATTTGTTCAAGGATTAGCAGAGAATGGCTTTGAAATTGTTTCGACCGGCGGCACCAAGCGAGTTTTAGACGATGCTGGTATCAAAACCATTAGTATTGAAGAGGTGACCCATTTTCCTGAAATCTTGGATGGTCGGGTGAAGACTCTGAATCCGTACGTTCATGGTGGCCTATTGGCCCGGCGTGAAGTTCCTGACCATATGGCGACACTGAAAGAACACCATATTACCCCAAGTGATTTGGTATGTGTAAACCTGTACCCATTCAAACAAACAATTGAAAAAGCGGGGGTCAGTTTAGCGGAAGCAATCGAAAATATCGATATTGGCGGTCCATCGATGGTGCGGTCAGCTGCTAAGAACTACCGTGACGTTACCGTAGTCACCGATATTAATGATTACGATCAGGTGCTAGCAGAAATTAAGCAAAATGGGGAAACTACTTTAGCAACCCGCGCACAATTAGCGGCCAAGGCCTTTCGAACTACAGCAGCCTATGATTCCTTGATTGCCCAATACCTGACCAAACGGGAAGAATTAGCAGATCCGGAAAAGCTGACGTTAACGTACGGCCTTAAAGAAACAATGCGTTACGGAGAAAATTCACATCAACAGGCCTGGTTGTATGAAGATGTTCTGCCCAAGGCTTACTCGGTCTTGGCGGCCCACCAACTTCATGGAAAAAAGCTATCATATAACAACATCAAAGATGCAGATGAAGCGTTACGGTGCATTCGCGAATTCGATCAACCAACCGTTGTTGCAATGAAACACATGAATCCATGTGGAATTGGACGTGGTCAGACAATTGAACAGGCTTGGCAGCGTGCTTATCAAGCAGATTCAGTATCAATTTTTGGTGGTGTGATTGCCTTAAACCGACCAGTTGATTTAGCAACGGCGGAACACATGCATAAAATTTTCTTAGAAATCGTGATTGCGCCAAGTTTTGACGATGATGCTTATCAATTATTAGCGAAAAAGAAAAACATTCGTCTGCTGACGGTTGATTTTACTAAGAAAGATGAATCAACTAAACGTGAAGTCGTGTCTGTCATGGGTGGCTTACTAATGCAGGATCAGGATGTTTTAGAAGAAGACGCACATGATTGGCAATGCGTAACTGAGGCAAAACCAACGGAAAGCCAATTACAATCGTTGATGTTTGCTTGGAAGGCGGTTAAACATGCTAAATCCAACGCTATTGTAGTTGCTAACGACGAACGTACGTTAGGGGTTGGTGAGGGACAGCCAAATCGAATTGATTCATTAAAGATTGCGGTTAAACATGCTGGAGATGCCATTGATGACCGAACGGTGATGGCTTCGGACGCCTTCTTCCCGTTTGGAGATTGTATTGAATTTGCTGGTCAACATGGGATTAAAGCGGTTGTTCAACCTGGTGGGTCTATTCGGGATCAAGAATCAATTGATATGGCGAATAAGTATGGCATCGCAATGGTTACAACCGGTGTTCGCCATTTCCGTCACTAGGATTTGTTAAAAGGAGAACCGGATGACGCAACAACAAAATGTATTAGTAGTGGGTGAAGGTGGCCGTGAATTTGCCATTGCCAAGAAATTGCAAGAGAGTACCCATGTGCAACAGGTTTACTGTGCTCCAGGCAATGTCGGGATGGAATCTGTAGGTGTCCAACGGGTTGACATTGCAGAAAATGATTTCCCTCAATTGATTGACTTTGCTAAGACCCATGAGATTGCTTGGACCTTTGTGGGACCTGAGGATAGTCTTGTGGAAGGGATTGTTGATGAATTTCATGCGGCTGGTCTCAAGATTTTTGGTCCCACCGCACGCGCTGCCCAGTTAGAAGGATCGAAAGATTATGCCTTGAATTTTATGGATCACTATGGGGTTCCAACGGCAAAACACCATAGTTATCGTGACCAAACAGCGGCACTAAAGGGGCTAGATGAATTTGGCTTTCCATTAGTCATCAAAGAAAATGGTTTAGCAGGCGGTAAAGGAGTAGTAATTGCTCGGGATCGTGCAGAAGCAGTGAGAACGGTTGAAGAAATGTTTGCCAATGGTCAATCACGACTGGTACTCGAAGAATGTTTGGTGGGACCTGAATACTCACTTTTTTTGCCTTGAGTAATGGTCATTATCGGATTTTACCAATGGCTCAAGATCATAAACGAGCTTATGATGGTGATCGGGGACCAAATACTGGTGGAATGGGCGCTTATAGCCCGCTTCCCCAATTAGCAAAGGCTGATTATCAACGGATGATTGACGAAGTAGTAAAACCCACGGTCCAGGGATTGGTTGCTGGGGACTATCACTACCATGGGATTCTTTACATTGGTTTAATCATGACCGCTGCAGGGCCGAAAGTCATTGAGTATAACGTTCGATTAGGGGATCCGGAAACCCAAGTTATTTTACCCCGCTTAACAACGGATTTATATGAATTAGTTGATGCTGCATTAAAAGATGAGCCATTACCTGAGATTCAGGTTAGTGAACAAGCGACCTTTGGGGTTGTAGTTGCTGCGGAAGGCTATCCGCAAAAGCCTGTTCATGGACAACCACTAGCAAAATTACCGGCTATGAACGGGATAGTAATTGACTATGCTAATGTGAAGGGTGATCTTAATCATTTGCGAGGTGCGGGTGGTCGTCTATTGATGGTTCTTTCGATGGCCGACTCTTTGCAAGCGGCACATGATCAGGTCTACCAGTACCTTGACCAACGCCATTTACAACAATGTTATTACCGCCATGATATTGGGACTAAAGCTGGACTCTAGTAAGCAGGTGTAAATAAAAATTGGGTCAACCACTTGCTACCTATTGGAATTTATTTCCGAATGGATTAAAATATTGGGGTAATGCATTTTTATTGCGAGATTTAAGAAGAAAGAGGTCAATTGGACATGGCTAAATTAGTATTGATTCGTCACGGTCAAAGTGAATGGAACCTTTCAAACCAATTTACTGGTTGGGTTGATGTTGATTTAAGTGAAAAGGGTGTTGAACAAGCCAAGGCTGCTGGTAAGGCGATTGCTGAACATGGCTTGCAATTTGATTACGCCTATACTTCAGTTTTGAAGCGGGCAATCAAGACTCTGCACTACGCTCTTGAAGAATGTGATCAACTTTGGATCCCAGAATTTAAGACGTGGCGTTTAAACGAACGTCACTACGGTGCACTTCAAGGCCACAATAAGAAGAAGGCTGCTGAAAAGTACGGTGACGAACAAGTCCACATTTGGCGTCGTTCATACGATGTTTTACCACCATTACTGGGGGCAGATGACGAAGGTTCTGCTGCTAAGGATCGTCGTTACGCTAACTTAGACCCACGGGCAATTCCGGGTGGTGAAAACTTAAAGGTTACTTTGGAACGGGTTATTCCATTGTGGCAAGATGAAATTGCGCCAAAGCTTTTGGATAACAAGAACGTTATTATTGCAGCACACGGTAACTCATTACGTGCGCTCTCCAAGTACATTGAACAAATCTCTGATGAAGACATCATGAACTTGGAAATGGCAACTGGCCAACCAGTTGTTTACACCTTCGACGACAAGTTAAATGTGTTGGATAAGGAAAAGTACGACATCGACTAATGTTGATGAGTAATAATAAAAGGCTGGGTCTTAACTCAGCCTTTTATTTTGCAAATGGTTCAATCGAGCCGAAGGGAGCAGAAAAATGGTTTGGACATGGGATGTCATTAGACGAGTAATCGAAGTATTATGGCTGATTAATATTGGGTTTGCGATTTGGACGGTTTTCCGTAGTCGCCGGGATATTGCTTCCACCTGGGCATGGTTGCTAGTATTGACGGTCTTTCCGGTAGTTGGCTTTATTATTTATTTGATCTTTGGTCGTCAGCTTTCCCAGGACGATATTTTTACGATGCGTGCAGAAGACCAAAAGGTTCAAGAACATTTTAAAAAAAACAGCATCGGTTAATTAATAAGCATCGTCTCCTACCAGCGGCCGTCAAACATACTAAGGACCGGATGATGGTCCAGGCACTATTAAATAATAGTGAATCTTTAATTACGTTTGATAATCAAGTGGAATTATTTACTGACGGGCACGTTAAGTTTGCCCACCTAATTGATGATCTTAATCATGCTCAATCCATGATTAGCCTGGAATACTATACTTTTTATGATGATGGTTTAGGAAACCGGGTTTTACAGGCTTTAGAAAAGGCTGCGAGTCGTGGGGTTAAAGTCCGTGTTCTCTATGATACAAGTGGTTCGCGTGGGACCAAGCCAAGCTTTTTTGCACACTTACGGGAACTGGGCGGTGATGCCCAACCATTCGTTTCAGCTCCAGCACATTGGTTTATGACCCCGCGGATGAACTATCATTTACACCGTAAGTTAGTAATTATTGATCATCAAGTCGGTTATATTGGTGGTTTTAATATTGGTGATCAATACCTCGGTCTGGCCCCCAAGTTCGGGTATTGGCGGGATACTCATCTGCGGGTAGCTGGTCAGGCAGCTCAGATTATGGAAGTGCGGTTCGCAATGGACTGGAATACTAGTTGCCGACGTTCTCGACTCCCTAAAATGAATCTAGATCATACTTTAGGAAGTTTTACAATTAAGCGCCCAACGAGTGAAGACATGCAACGTCATGAATTTGTTCCAATGCAGATTGTTTCATCAGGGCCGGATAATCAACGATTTGCGATTCGGCGAGGGTATGAAAACCTCATTAGTCGAGCAACGCAGTATGTTTATATTCAAACGCCGTACTTAATCCCGGAACCTGCAGTTCTAGAAGCGTTAATCATTGCGGCCCACAGTGGAGTGGACGTGCGCGTGATGATTCCATGTAAACCTGATCATCCATTTGTTTACCGGGCCACGGAGTATTATGCTAAGTACCTGGTTAATAACGGGGTTAAAGTTTATAAGTATGATCATGGCTTTATTCACGCCAAGACCATGGTGGCTGATGGCACGTTAGCATCGGTCGGTTCAGCCAATATGGATTATCGAAGCTTTAGTTTGAATTTTGAAGTGAATGCCTTTACTTATAGTCATGAGTTAGCGGAACGCTTGCGGGACGCATTTGAACAAGATTTACAACAATCCACACGACTGACGCCGGAATACTTTGATCAACAAACCAGATGGCACCAATTTAAAGAGTACTTCTCACGGTTATTGTCGCCCATCTTATAAAAAACAAAATAGGGTTCCAGAAGTTCGGTCTTACCGAGCGTTGGAACCCTATTTGTGGATCAGGTGTTTTAGATTTTAGTTCACATGATTGATTGCTTGTTGATTAATAAATGGGTAAGAAGTTAATTGCTCACCAGCTAAGTCGACCTTATTCATATCCACACAGTTGATTTGATTGTTGGTGTAGGTTGTGTAGTAAAGGCTTCCCTCATCTAGATCATAGCCGACCGTGTAAATTGTGTATTCAAACTTAGCGGGGTTAGTTGCAACTTGGTCAAGACCGCTTTGCTGTTCGACCGAATGCATTACGTGGAATAATTGAGTAATGTTGGCAATTTCATCATGCTCTGGCCAGTTGGCATTGTATTTATTAAAGGTAGCCCGAACAAAACGACTTTCAGCATCCATTCCACCAGGGAGGTTACGAGTACCTAATCCACGACTGTAATCAGTTAAGTTGACTTGGTCAGAAAAGGTGTTTGCAAGGGTGTTAGCTGATAAAGTACGGTAATTATTGAGGTTGAAGAGTTGCTTGGGGAATGAAGGGTTATTAGTTAATACACCAACGGGATCGTCATAAACATGGACACCATCGCGATCGCTTTCAACGACAATGGCGGATGTTTGATCAGCAATTAACCAGTGTAATGGAGAAGCCGGCAAGTCAGGACTGAATTGCCGGTTAGTAACGTTGACATTCGTTAATAATTTTTTAGCTTCATCAACAGTTGCACATTGACCTAAAACCCATGGGATTAATTCAAAGGAGGCCACATTTTTGGCCCCAGCTTTGCTGTCAGCGTAGAAAGCATTGTCAGGATAATTAAGGCCACCCATTGCTAGTCCGTGCTCATTGGCAGCGTCGAAGTATAAGGGATAGTCATTCATCACAGCAGCAACCCCGATTAAGGCATAATGTTGATTAAGATCATCAACTTCGTGAAAATTGAACGGCTTGTTACGTGGTGTAATCACCACCTGTTGGCCGTATGATAATTCTAAATCCAGATTGCGGCCAAAATAATGATGATTAGCCACAGTAAAACTCATTGCAGTACACATAATAAGACATCCTTTCCTGATAGAGTACTTATAAAACGATTTTAGTCAATTATAAGCCCTTTTTTGTCAACGAAAAAGGATTTGCTTTATAATAATAGTAGTGGTTAGTAATTTATTCTACCGAGGGGGTCGTTATTAATGGTTGAAATGAGTAAACACATGCGTGATTCATTACAAAATGTGCCGAGTCAAAAGATTTTTGATTTTTCTCAATTTACGAGCACGATTGATAACATTATTCAGTTAACGATTGGTGAACCGGACTTCAATACGCCGGAACATATTAAACAGGCGGGAATCCGAGCGATTGAGAATAATCATACTCATTATGCTCCACAACGTGGAACTGCTGGCTTATTAAAAGCAGTGAGTGACTATCTAAAGGACACGACGGGAGTTAATTATGACCCTCAGACGCAAATTTTGGTGACGAATGGGGTCAACGAAGGAGCGTTTGCGGCATTGAATGCAATTGTTAATCCGGGTGATGTTGTATTAGTGCCGACACCAACGTTTTCGATTTATACTGCTGACGTGGCCATTGCTGGCGGAACACCCGTGGAAGTCGACACTTCACCTGCAAACTTCCGCCTCACTCCAGAAATTTTAAAACCTTATTTGGCTAAGTATGGTGATCGGGTTAAGGCCGTTGTGGTAGTTAACCCATCTAATCCAACGGGAGTGGCGATGAATCAAGCGGAATTAGATGCAATTGCTGATTTAGTACGGGGCAAGAACATCTTTATTCTAGCGGATGAAATCTACAGTGAACTTTGGTACGATGGTCAAGCTGCTTCCATTACCAAGTCATTACCGGAACAGACAATTCTAGTCAACGGACTTTCTAAGAGCTATGCAATGACTGGTTGGCGAGTTGGCTACTTGGCGGCACCAAAGGATGTTGTAGCGAATATCTTTAAAGTTCATGCATTTGCGGTGACAGACGTGGCCACTTTTGTTCAGGATGCAGCCCAAGAGGCTCTAACAAACGGCCGTGAAGATTATCGACCGATGGAAGAGGCGTACATAAAACGTCGGGATGTAATGAAGTCAGCGCTATCGAAGATGGGGTGGCAGTGCACGGCACCTCAAGGAGCATTTTATATCTTTGCTCGGATTCCTGGTTTTCTAGACCAAGATGATGAGCAGCTTGCCTATGATATGGCTAAGAAAGCTAAAGTAGCCGCAACGCCAGGCTCTTACTTTGGTAAGGGCGGGGAACATTACATTCGTTTTAGCTATGCGACAGCGCTGGATAAAATCAAAGAAGCAATGACGCGGCTAGCGAAGTATTGCGCTGATCAGCAAAAGTAATTGTGATTAAAATACGAAATTTATTTAAAACAATCATGACACGGTTGAGAAATCAGCCGTGTTTTGTTATGTTAAGTTTGTTAGCTTGTGCTATGATAAAGCATAGTTTTGCGAAATGTTAAGAGGAGAGAAAAGAATGAAAAAAGTTTCTTTAAAAGGTTTTATTGCTGAATTAAGGTCCAGCATGAAGGGCGAATACTTTAACGCTCTGTGGCCAGTGGGTGGTTTCTTTATTATTTTTATCGCCCTCAGTGCAATCTTGATGTTCTTTTTCCAAGGGATTGCAAGTTCAATTATGATGAACATCATGATGGTTATGTATGGTATGACTTCAGCTGGCGCAATCGGACTAGCATTATTAGAATTGTTGGTTGCATTAGTGCTCATACTAGCAGTGAATTTTTTCTATGGATTTATTCAAGCAGCAATTCAATATGCGTATGTTGCCCGTTTTCGTAACACAGATACCAAGGTGACGGCAACGAGCATTTGGGCGCAATATAAGCGGCTGAACAAAAACCAACTATGGCGTCTGGCATTGTATATCGGCCTGTTCATGTTCCTGTGGACGCTCCCATTGGATATTGTTGCGGGAATTTTTGCACGTAATCAGGCGGTCGTTATTACCTGCCGCGGATTGAACTTACTTTTGGTGATCTGGAAGTCATTGCAATATTCTCAAGCTTATTTCTTATATAATGACCAGCGCCCTGAATTTCTGGGACAATCAATGCGGCATGCTTTAACGGCAAGTAAGCGGTTTATGCGCGGCTTAAAGTGGAACCTATTGCTAATTGCAGTTATCACGATTGTGTTACCAATTGTCGTTTGGCTTGCCATCTTTGGTGGCCTTGGTTACTATGGTATTTACACTGCCACTAACTTCTGGATTTGGTTTGGCTTTATCGTTGCTTTTCTTGGGGTAGTGGCTTGGTTGCCGGTAACTTATGCAGCAACAGCACTTTACTATCAACAAACAGCGCCTAAGCAAAATCTGGATACCATTTTTGCAGGGACCTTTAAATCAGTTGAAGAATTAACTGGTCAAAAATAATTAATAATCACTATTTATAGAAGAAAAATGACTGAGCAGGTGCTTGGTCATTTTTTATTGGCTTGGTGTTGACAAACGTAAACACTGGAACTAAACTAATAATACAAATTAAGATTACACGCGTAAACGAAAAGGATGGCGAGAGCGATGCAAACAATGATGATTTTAGTGATTGCGGTTCTATTAATTGGGACAATTATTTGGTGGTTCTTTGGTAAACATGAACAGGCGGTTGAAACTGCCCAAGCCCAAAATAACCATCAAGAGGCAACAGTGGTGGTTAAAGGTGGATACTCTCCAGAAACCATTATTTTGAAAAAGGGAGTTCCAGCAACACTTAACTTTGAAATGAAGGATTCAACCGCCTGTCTCTCACATGTGGTCTTTGATAAATTGGGAGTCGATCGTGATCTAACAAAGCAAAAGGTGACTAGTATCAATATTCCTACTGACCAAGCTGGTAACGTTGACTTTGCTTGTGGGATGAATATGTTTCACGGAAAGGTTGTTGTTAAATAATGCGGCTTAACATACAGAAACGGTTTTGGATTTCATTAATATTCAGCCTCCCTTTGTTAATTCAAATGATTTTGATGCCTTTCCACTTCATGATTCCCCACTATGAAGCAATGGCATTTATAGTGACGACAGTAGTTATGGTTGTTGGTGCGTGGCCGTATTGGGTTAGCGCATGGGCAGCGTTTTTAAGACATAATGCAAATATGAACACCCTAGTTGCAATTGGAACGCTGATTTCTTATGGGTATAGCATTTTTGCCATGACTACAGGCCGACCGGTTTATTTTGAAAGTGCTGCCTTCATTACTGTTTTTGTTTTGCTCGGCGATTTGATGGAAGAGCGAATGCATCGGCGGGCGTCAAATGCACTAGCAAAGTTGTTGGATTTACAGGTTAAACACGCCTTAGTTCATAAAAACGGTCAATATATCGCTACCCCAATTGAACAAGTTAAAGTTGGCGATGAAGTTCTCGTCAAACCAGGTGAAAAGATCCCGCTTGATGGGATTGTAACGAGTGGTTCGTCAACAGTTAACGAATCCATGATTACAGGAGAAAGTATGCCGGTTAGTAAGCGGCCTGATGATCAGGTTGTTGGCGCGACCGTCAATGGTGAAGGACGCTTGGCAGTGCGTGTTACTAAGGTGGGCCAAGAAACTATGCTGGCGCAAATCGTTGAAATGGTAAAGAAGGCACAGACGAGTCGGGCACCAATTCAAAATTTAACGGATAAAATTTCACAGTTATTTGTTCCGGCAGTTCTAATTATCGCGATTCTAACTTTTACAATCTGGACAACTTTTTTGTATGCCTCACTGGTTCAGGCGATGCTGTATGCGGTATCGGTAATTGTAATGGCTTGTCCCTGTGCGTTAGGTCTAGCGACCCCGACTGCGTTGATGGTTGGAACTGGACGTGCGGCTAAGCTAGGAGTTTTAATTAAAGAAGGACAAGCCTTAGAAATTGTTGATCAACTAAAAGCGGTGATCTTCGATAAGACTGGTACAATTACTACTGGTAAAACAGTTGTAACGGATGTGGTTGGCGATCAAAGATTAACTTTACAAATTGCCGGGAGTCTTGAGCAGGCTTCAGAACACCCGTTAGCGGATGCGATCGTTCGAAAAGCAAAGGAGACACAGATTCAATTCGCTCCGGTCGATCAGTTTAAAGCAGTCCGCGGTCATGGAGTTCAGGGAATGATTAAGGGTGAACTTGCATTTGTTGGTCGTCGAGAGATGGTCAGTCGATTGAGTGATGATTTGAAAGATCGTTGGAAGAAACTTGAATCAGAGGCTAAGACTGTGGTAGCCGTTTCGCTAAAAAAGCAAGTAGTGGGATTGATTGCAATTCAAGATGCACCTAAGCCGACGAGTGCTGAAGCAATTCAAAAATTAAATGCTCGTGGGTTACGAACGGTGATGTTAACGGGAGACAATCAAACGGTGGCTACGACAATCGGTCGACAAGTAGGAGTTCAAAAGGTAATTGCAGAAGTATTACCAAACGAAAAGGCAGACTATGTGACGCAGGAGCAAAACAGTGGCAAGGTTGCTTTTGTTGGTGATGGTATTAATGATGCGCCAGCGTTAGCAAAAGCAGACGTTGGAATAGCGATGGGTTCAGGAATCGATATTGCGATTGAGTCTGGTGAAATTGTGTTAGTGCAAAATGACCTTTTAGGAGTAGTTAAGGCATTAGAAATCAGTCGGAAGACTTTTGAGCGGATCAAGCTGAATCTTTTCTGGTCACTAATTTATAATGTAGTAGGCATTCCGATTGCGGCTGGGTTATTTGCTGGTTTTGGATTGGTTTTGAGTCCAGAAATAGCGGCGCTGGCAATGGCGTTTAGTTCTGTTTCTGTGGTTACTTTGTCACTAATGTTAAATCGAGTAAAGATCAATTAAGTTAGAATAAAATGGCGCTGCTTATTTGCATCGCCATTTTTAATGATTAAAAGTTCATATTTGAATTTAAGCTTGATTTTCTAAATCGAAAAAAGCTTAAAAAAGTTTATGATATTTTGTTGACAAACACTAGTGAGTAATTTATAGTATATAACCGTTGTCGCAATGATAACGAGATGCCAATTTCAAAATTTAAAAATTGTTGTTGACATTAATATTATAGTTTAGTAAACTATAATAGTTGTCTGTTAAAAGAAGCCTTGATAGTAATTTTAAATTATAAAAATTAACTATTGACTATTGACAGCTAACAGATGATATGTTAATATTTAATTGTTATTCCGCTCTTGTAAATAACATGGTAGACCTTTGAAAACTGAATAAAGTTTCGACGAATCAAATGTGTAGGGTCTTTGATCGGAAGATCAAAGCAAAAA